>CALFOL010000621.1 GCA_937919915.1 uncultured Planctomycetaceae bacterium | reverse complement strand
CAAAGGTTTGGGAAGTAACGTAGTTCAGGCGAGCCGCATGTGCTGCAGGGAAAGTTGATGACAACGCCAGTGTCCAGCAACGTGATATCGATGATTCGAAGCGTGGTTTGCGCGATGACGCTGCTTGCAGTATGGCAAGCTGACACCAGAGGCGCAGATGAAGATCGCTTTTTTGAGAAGCAGGTGCGTCCGATACTGGAGGGCCGTTGCATTAAGTGTCATGGCGGCGTGAAGACCAACGGCGGGCTGGCACTGGACCATCGCGCTGGCTGGCAGAAGGGTGGAGTAAACGGCCCGGCGATTGTGCCAGGCCAGCCGCAAGCCAGCTTGTTCATTATGGCGATCAACTATGAATCGCTGCAGATGCCTCCGGAAGACGCTGGCGGAAAACTGAGCGACGATGAAATCGCGGTGCTGACCGAATGGGTACAACAAGGGGCCCATGATCCTCGCGACGGAGTGACAATGCTCGGCGGCATGGACGCAGTGGCGGCGAAGTCGTGGTGGGCCTTTCAGCCGTTGCGTGACGGTCGTTCAGACGAGCCGTCATTGCTGCGCGTTGACGACTTCATCAACGCAGAACTTGCGAAACGATCGTTGCCTGCATCAGCGCCGGCCGATCGTCGGACGTTGATTCGTCGAGCCACCTTCGACCTGACCGGCTTGCCGCCATCGCCGGAGAACGTGGAGGCCTTCATTGCCGATGAATCGGATGACGCGTTCGCAAAGGTGGTCGATCGGCTTCTGGATTCTCTGCAATACGGTACGAAGTGGGGCCGACACTGGTTGGATGTCGTGCGGTACGCTGACACCGCTGGCGAAAATACGGATCGTCCGTTGCCACACGCTTGGCGTTATCGCAACTGGGTGATTGATTCGATGAATCGCGACATGCCGTACGATCAGTTCGTGAAACTGCAATTGGCAGGCGACATTCTGCAGTCAGAAGGTGTTGCCAACGACGGAGTTGTCGCCACCGGCTATCTGGCGATTGCTCGGCGATTTGGCCACGACATCGACAAAGACATCCACCTGATGCACGAAGACGTGATCGATAACGTCGGCCGCACGTTCCTGGGACTCAGCATCGCGTGTGCTCGCTGTCACGATCACAAATACGATCCAATCACCGCCGAAGACTACTATGCTCTGTACGGAATTTTCAACAGCACGCGGTTTGCATTTCCAGGGTGCGAACCGCAGGGGCAACCGAGAGATCTGGTGCCGCTGTTAACGCAGGCGAAGATTGACGAGTTGATGAACGGCTGGAACGAGCGGAACTCCAAAGCCGTTGTACGAAAGAAGCAGCGGGAAAAGTCGGCGGCAGCGTTGAAGGCTCAGGTCAAAGACGCCGCGACGTCGTCGTCTCGTTTGCTAAGTGAATCGAAGGTTGCCGAAGGTGCATCCGTGTCGTTCGCGGATGCGCCGCGAGAATCGCTGAATGAGATCACCATGCATCGCGGCGAAATTCTGCAACTGACGGTGCTGCCGAACGGAAGCCACGGTGCAGACACCACGCAGGTGGAATGGACGATTGCCGAAGCTGCCGAATCAGGACGATCATGGGATGTGGCCGACTGCATTCCTGACCTGGTGAAAGGGAATCCGCTGCTTTCGGCTGATGGTTCTTCGTGGAGTTTTCTGGACGTCACCGACGGGCCCCAGTTTCTGACCGATCGCAAACCGGTTGTCGACGGACTCAGCGATCTGAATGCCTGGAGTTCCGGGGATACGCCGTCGGTCCTGGTAAATCGTTCCACGGAACCAGCCAAAGTCTGGACAACATTGCCGCCGAAGTCGTTCTATGTGCACCCTGGAATCAACCGGAACGTCGCGGTTGCCTGGGTTTCTCCGGCGGACATGAAGGTCAGCATCACCGGCCGAGTCACGGACGCGCATCCAGCCGGCGGTGACGGTGTCGCCTTTCGCCTCGAACACATTGCAGCGTCCACCGCCGGACCGGCGCTGGTGGAACTCGGAGCCGCCGTGAATTCGCCGGACGTGACCATCGAACCTTCTCCCGTCATTCCGGTGGCCTATGCGGTTGTCGAAGGGAATGTCGCGGACGCGGCTGTTCATGTGCGAGGCAATGCCGAAGAACCTGGCAAAATTGTGCCACGACGTTGGTTGTCAGTCTTTGGTGGTGACACCGTATCGAACGGCAGCGGACGCCGACAGCTCGCTGACTGGGTGGTGGACCGTCCGGTGACTGCGCGCGTCATGGTGAATCGCATCTGGCACTGGCATTTCGGACGTGGGCTGGTTGCAACACCCAACGACTTTGGTTCGCGCGGAGCCGTGCCGTCGCATCCGGAACTGCTTGACCAGCTGGCGGCGGAATTTCGACGAAGCGGCTACAGTGTGAAAGTCATGCATCGGCTGATCATGAACACCGCCACGTATCAACGCGGCAGCGAGACTTCGGAAACTTCCGCAGAGACGGATCCGGATAATCAGTTTCTGTCTCGATTTGTTCGTCGCCGATTGAACGCGGAAGAAATTCGCGACAGCCTGCTGTTCGCGTCGGCGCAGTTGGACTCTGCGCCCGGGGAAGGACACCCGTTTCCGCCGGAAGCGTCGTGGAGTTTCACGCAGCACAACCCGTTCAGCGCCACTTACGAAACCAACAAACGCAGTGCGTTCCTGATGGTTCAGCGGCAACAACGGGATCCGTATCTGGCGTTGTTCGACGGAGCCGACCCAAATGCCAGCACGGCGGTTCGCCAGCAGACAACCGTGCCGACTCAGGCGCTGTACTTTATGAATTCGCCATTCTTTCATCAGCAGGCAACTGGGTTTGCGAATCGACTGTTACTATTGGCCGACGATCGCGAGAGAATCCAAGCGGCATTTCAACTGCTGTTCCAACGAGTGGCGACGGGGGCCGATGTGTCTCAGGCGAATGCGTTTCTTGAAAAACACCCTGGCAACACCGATGAGAAGTGGGCGGCATACGCTCGCATTCTGTTGGCGTCGAATGAGTTTCTGTTTGTTGATTGACACGACTCGCCTGTTTTACGCCTATGAATACTTCACTTCACAATCTGAATCGTCGTTCACTGCTGCGGTCATCCGTCGCCGGATCGATGCTACTGCCGGGCATCATGCAGCAACTGCTTGCCGATGGTGATGATGCGTTGACAGAACGTCAGACTCACTTCCCCGCGAAAGCAAAACGCGTCATCTTTCTGTTTATGACAGGTGGCGTTTCGCATGTTGACACCTGGGATCCGAAACCAGCGTTGACTCGTGACCACGGCAAAGAAATCAAAGCTGATCATCCGGAGATCAAAGACCGCCCGGGCTACGAGAAGATCTATCTCAAGCGGCCGCAGTGGGAATTCTCACCGCACGGCCATTGCGGCACGGAAGTCAGCACGCTGTTTCCTGAAACGGCAAAGTGCGTCGACGACATCGCACTGATTCGTTCGATGCACACGTCGCATTCGAATCACTACAACGCCACGCTGGGGATGCACACCGGTTCCTATTCGTTCGCGCGGCCGAGTCTGGGTTCGTGGGTGACCTACGGCATGGGCACGATGAACCGCAACCTGCCGGGTTTTGTTGTGATCGCTCCCAAACAAACGTACGCGGGGACTCAGGTTTACGCCAGCGATTTTCTACCCGGAGCTTACCAGGGAACGTTGGTTGTACCGGGTCAAACACCGATCGCAAATGTTGCTCCGCGTATTCCGCAGGATCGCCAGCAATTGGAACTTGCCGCACTGAACGCGATGAACGCTGAGCATCTGAAAACTCGAGCCAACGACGCCACGCTGACTGCTCGGATCAAGTCGTTCGAAACGGCATTCGGCATGCAGATGGCCGTTCCGGATGCCTTCGATTTTTCGCAGGAGAAGGATGACACTCTGGCGAGCTACGGGCTGCAGCGAAATCAGACGACAGGCTTCGGCTGGCAGTGTCTGGCAGCAAGAAGGCTGGTGGAACGCGGCGTCCGCTTTGTGGAACTTGTCGATACCGGTTCGTCGGGCAACTGGGATGCTCACGGTGACATGATGTCCCACGTCGGCCTGGCAAAGAACGTCGACCAGCCGATTGCAGGGCTGCTGCAGGATCTCAAACGAACCGGGCTGCTGGATGACACGCTGGTGGTATGGACGACGGAATTCGGCCGCACTCCGTTCAATAATACGGCGGATGCAAAGGGCCGAGAACATCATCCGTGGGCCTTTAGTTCCTGGCTGGCGGGCGCCGGAGTCAAACCCGGCATCGTCTACGGAGCCACTGACGAACACGGCTTGCGAGCGGTCGAGAAACCGGTTCACGTCCACGACTTCCACGCGACCATCCTGCAACTGATGGGATTTGATCACGAACGGTTGACGTATCGTCACGCTGGTCGAGACTATCGGCTTACGGATGTGGAAGGAAATGTGGTGAAGGGCGTTTTAGCATAACTTATACGTAGCTCAGGCCCGCGAAACTCAGCCGCGGAAGAAAAGAAGACACACAGGCAAGCCACATGTTCTTCGAGGAATTCTCATGACGCGATTTGCAACTTCATTATTTTCCGTGCTGATCGCCGCCACGATGGCGACGTCTGCCTTCACCGATGAACGGAAACCGATTCTTTTGTGGCCTGCGGGGGCACCCGGATCTACCGCTCGCATGAGCGAGCCGGAAAAGGTGGATCGAGGAAACGGGAAGTGCAACGTAACGAACGTCCACAATCCATCTGTCACGCCGTTCCTGCCGAATGCCGATGTCGCGACAGGAACCGCGATCATTATTGCTCCTGGCGGCGGGCATCGCGTTCTGTGTCTGGGACACGAAGGAGATGCTCTGGCGGAATGGTTTGCTGAACATGGTATCGCGGCCTATGTGTTGCGATATCGACTGGCTCGCGAAGAAGGTTCCAGTTACACCGTTGACGAACACGCCATGGCGGATACTCGCCGAGC
>CALFOL010000620.1 GCA_937919915.1 uncultured Planctomycetaceae bacterium | reverse complement strand
AAAGCCTACTCCCGCGAGCGAGTACCGTTCACAACAATAAGTAAACTGCTCTAAGCTAAGCTGCAGCGATCTGGATGTCTGCGGCCGGCGCGAGTTCCGGTGGACCGTATCCGAATCGATCATAGGCTGGCCGAAGTTCTTCGTAGCAACGCTGCACCAGGCTCGTGTCGTCCGTGAAGGCGTTCTTCTGATAACTTCGCAGAGACGTCAGCGTTGGAATCAAAGCCTGTTCCAGTTCTGGAAATCCGCTTAGTCCAAGCGACTGATAGGCAGCCCCCAATTCTCCAACCGGATCAACTTCCAGATTCTCATAGCCGATTTCATACAGGTTGCCGGCCGGGATCAGCGGCCGATCCTGTTCGTACCGTTCAAACCCGAACTGGTATGTCGTCACGATTTCGTCTTCCACATTTTTAAAGACTGGTCGGCCCAGGCCATTTTCTTCGATCATCCGCCGGCGAAGATGGCAAGCCGATCGAATGACGTGATAGGGATTCCGATGGATGTACAGAAACTTCGCGTTCGGGAACAGATCCACCAAAGTCTTCACATGGTAAGTGTGGAACGGTGACTTCAACATGATTCGTTTCTGAGCTTTATATGTCAGTTTCTTCAGCAGATGCACCAGGCAGGACTTATAGCGAGCCAGCTCCGCCGCAGGCAGAGTTTCGAAATCGAGCGTCTTCCAGAAACTTTGCACGTCATACGGGCGTGACAGAAACATATACGGCGACACCTGACTCATGATCGCTGTGGCGATATCGTCTTCCTGCGGTGCATCCCACGACACGGGCATGTTGTCCATTGGACGCGTCTTTGGCACAAAAGGTGACGTGAGTTTCTTAGCGACTGTTTCCGTCAACAGAAAATGCCATGGGAACAACGCCTGGTACAATCCCAGGTGCCCAAACTGAGGATCGTGGCTTAGCAGGTTTTGCAGCAGTGTGGTGCCACTTCGCCAGAAGCCCAGAACAATCAGCGGCGGTGCGGTGAGTTCCGTTTTTTCGACGGCACGGCCATAGACCAGTGATTCCAAAGCTCCCATGCCGGTATTCCAGGCAGCGAACAAAGGCAATGGCAGAAATCGATGCAGACGACTCCAATGCAGCGGCGGCCGAGATCGCAGCAGGCGCAGCAGGCCGGAAAAATCCATTCCATTCCACATGGTCAGACCACCCTGTGATCGGGAAACGGGACGCAGAGACTGCTTATCTGAAGCCATGCAAAAATTCTTTCAGCACTTTCGGCGAATACTGCCGCCATCGACTCCCGTGCAGCGGAAGGCGCGCACTGGTGTGGAATTTAAGTCGAATTGGACCGCCATAGCTTCCATCGGCACTGAGAACGATCCGCTGTGGTTCCAATCGATCAGGCGGAAATTCCGGTCACTTCGAAACAATCAGTAACGAATCCACAGTCCAGATTCGCCAGAGTGAAAATTTCAACGAGGTTGCTCGAAGCTCCGCAGCGGCTATTTCTGCGGCATCAGGTATTCTGCAAGGCCCAGCAGCTGCCGCGGCGACATTGTTCGTTCCAGTGCGGTCGGCATGCACGAATTCTTGAGTTTACTTTGGTCATCGACGCCACCTTTCAGAATTCAGAATTCTTTGCAGTCCCTTGTTGGTGGTTCGAATTGTGATCTGCGTATCGTCTTCTTCGGCCATGAATCATGAATCCACTGACGATCCGGCCATCTGTCGTGATGACGACTTCGCCGTGATACTTAGCGGCTGTTTCAGATCTTCGTGCGACAGCGAGTTTTCTCATCGGACGCTTTGGCCGGAAAGTGCTTTCCGGTTGTCTACGAAGGACTGTCGTGTTCTGATACGCGGTGCACATTTGATTTTTCTGAGGAGTGCTGCTGATGCCACGACATAGGAATTACCGTTTGACCGCTGTCGTCCTGATACTTGCTGTGTCCGCCCCCACATCGTTCGCTGCCGACGCGCAGTGGTCTGGCTGGCTGGGACCGAATCGTGACGGCTGGGTGAGTGATTTTGAGCCACCGGCGGAATGGCCCGAAAAACTGACGAAGGTCTGGCAGGTCGACGTCGGCACGGGTTACGGTTCGCCACTTGTCGCCGGAGACCTGGTGTATCAGAATCATCCGAACTGGGGTGCGTCGGCTTCACCGATTGTCGATGGCGACCGCGTCGTTGTGCACTTCGGTAACGACGATGAAGGAATGCTGGTGACGATGAATGTGGCTGATGGCAAAGAAGTCTGGACTCAGGGAAAAGATGGAGCTTCGTATTCGTCGCCGTTGCTGGTGGAAATTCATGGTGTGCGTCAAATCGTGGACTGGAATCATCGAGCGATCGTTGGTGTGGAAAGCCAGACGGGCAAGCAGTTGTGGGAGTTTCCGTTTCCGCATTTGACTCATAACCAGAACATGCCGACTCCCACGTTTCACAACGGCCGCATTCTGCTTGGTGGAGAAAACCGCGGTGTGCATAGTCTGGAACCACAGCTGAAGGATGGTGTGTGGTCAGTCGAAGACCGCTGGTTCCAGAAGCAGGTCGCGCTGGACATGAGTACGGCGGTGATCAACGGCGACCTGCTGTTCGGATTTTCTCACTACAACAAAGGCCAGCTGTTTTGTCTCGACACAGAATCCGGTGATGTGCTGTGGCAGGGACCAGGGCGTCTGGGACAGAACGTGGCATTCCTGTCGATCCCTGGCCACGTGATAGCGCTGCTCGACAGCGGACGGTTGCAGGTGGTCAAAGCAACGGGTGGCAGCTTTGATGAAGTCGTGTCTTATCCGGTCGCTGACAGTCCGACATGGGCCCCGCCCGTGTTGTTGCAGCAGGGAGTGCTGATTAAGGATCAGACGTCGCTGACATACCTGTCATTTTAAATGCAGATATAAGCGATACGGTGGGGCCTCATTCGTTTGCGACGCTTATTTGGCCGGTGCGGAACGTCGTTGCAGCAGGTACTCAACCAGATCCAGAAACTGCGGCTGAGTCATCGTGCGTTCCAGCCCGGTCGGCATGAACGATGTCTTCATCTTCGTACGGTCGTCGATGTCGTCAGCGTTGATGGATCGCAGGCCCTTATTCGGCGTGCGAATTGTGACTTTCCAGGCATTTAGCAGCGTCATGGCGCAGTTCGCTAGCGACAATTGGATTGACGACAAAGAGGTCCGAAAACTACGGCGCCTTCATCAGTGCTTAGATCAACTCGGCTGGGCCCCCGGTCACTGAACGAATTCCTGCAATCGCTGCTTGAGGGGTCCTGGGACCGTTTTTGTTGAAAACAACTCAACGAACAATCTCGAATTGCGGCACACTTTGTTGGGAAGAAACGCACGAGCAGAAGAGAAGCCATCAGAAACTGCTTTCTCCCAGTCGCTGACAGGCCAATCTGAAACTCCAGCGTTTGATGAATCTGTTGACGATTCCAAAGCGGCATCATCGGTTGTATTCTGGGGTCTGCTGAACAGTTGTGAGTTGCTCATGTTTCCGGCGTTCTGAGAGCGAATTTCCATGAAAAATCCATTGAACCTGATCGTCCTGTCTCTGTGCTTCTCAAGCCTGGCCGCTGAGGCTCAGACGCGTGAAGAAAAAGTGCGAGACGACCGCGAGCGCGTGGTGTCCACAGGTTTCTGGATCTATAACGATTTGCCCAAGGCCTTTGCAAAGGCAAAGAGCACCGGAAAACCAATCGTTGTTGCGCTGCGATGTATTCCCTGCGAAGAATGCGTGAAGCTTGACGACGATCTGGTAGATACTGATCCAACCATTCGTCCGTTGCTGGAACAGTTTGTGTGTGTCCGCGTGGTTTCGACGAACGGCCTGGATCTGTCTTTGTTTCAGTATGACACCGATCAGTCATTCGCGATGTTTATGCTGAATGCCGATCGCACGATTTACGGGCGCTTCGGCACGCGATCGCACCGCACAGAATGGGTTGGTGACGTCAGCCTGCCGGGTCTTGCCAAAGCTCTGCAGGGAGCTTTGGATCTTCACAAAGACTTTGACAAAGTAAAAAGTCGTCTCGCCGGAAAGACGGGAGCAGCACTGGAATATCCGTCGCCGGAAAAATACCCGTCGCTCAAGGGCAAATTCACTGACCGATTGAATTACCAGGGCGACGTGGTCAAGAGTTGCATTCACTGTCACCAGATTGGTGATGCTCGCAGAGACATCTACCGCTCACAGAAACAGCCGATTCCGACAAAGCTGTTGTTTCCGTTCCCGCACCCCAGGTCCGTGGGGCTGATCATGGATCCGAACGAACGAGCGACGGTCAAGGAAGTTGTGGCCGGTTCGCTGGCCGCGAAGGCGGGATTCCAGACGGCAGACCAAATCGAATCACTGGACGAACAGCCGTTGCTGTCGATTGCAGACATCCAGTGGGTTCTGAATGACGCCGAACCTGCCGGCGACGTCGTGATGGCACAGGTTCGCGGAACCGATGGCACTGTTCGAAAGATCGAATGGCATTTACCAGAAGGATGGCGTCAGGCAGACGACATTGCCTGGCGAGTTTCTTCATGGGGATATCGACGAATGGTGACGGGCGGAATGAAGCTCGCAGCCCTGTCAGCCGAAGAACGAACGGCGGCCAATATTCCCCCGGGGCAAATGGCCCTGCGTGTTGAGCATGTTGGGAAGTATGGCCAGCATGGCGTTGCCAATCGTGCGGGCATCAAAGAGGCCGACATCGTGACGGGATTCGCTGGGCAGACAAACTTAATGACGCCATCACTGTTGTTGGCGTGGGGCGTAACGCATACCAGGCCCAACGAAAAGGTTGACGTCGTATTGATGCGTGATGGCAAGGAGATGACGAAAAAGATCTTGATGCAGCAGTAGCCGATCGAGCAGGTTAAGGCCCAGCCCTTTGAAGGTGTGAATTGAGTTGTTTCTTCTGGCGAGTAGCCTTGCGGTAGCGACGTGCTGTCCGTTTCCGGA
>CALFOL010000619.1 GCA_937919915.1 uncultured Planctomycetaceae bacterium | reverse complement strand
ATTTGCGATGCGACCTGCTGTCTTCCCAGAGTTTCCCCGAACCGTGCGTTTTTCGCGGCGGATCCCATGGCTCGCAGCCAAAAAAGGTGCCGTTCCCGTGAGGATTCTGATTCTGATAGCATTCCACCAGTCCGCGGCAGAAGTTTCCAGTCCGCGGCATTTCTTATACGACCAGAAATAGCGGGCTCTCAGATGGCTGCCGACTCGAAAAACGCTCTGCGACCAGAGATTGATCGTATCATCAACTCCGGACGCGAACAGCCGGTCTCAGCGGTGTCGATCAAACGGATCTTCGTTGTCGCTGCGTTGACTGGAATCCTGCTGTGGCTGAGTTTCACGCCGCTGGAGTTCGCTGCTGCGGCGTGGGTAGCATTGGTGCCGCTGAGTCTGTTGCTGCGAGTCTACCTGCTGCCAAAATTCACCTATCGCATGTTGATGCTGGTCGGCTTCCTGTGGGCGCTGGCGACATTGCAGTGGATGCGCCTTGGACACTGGAGCATGTACGGTGCGCTCGTCGCGTTGTCGTTCTATCTGTCGATGTATTTTCCGGTGTTTGTGGCGATTAGTCGCACGGCTGTGCGTGGCGGGTTTCCTGTGTGGTTGACAGTGCCGATTGTGTGGACCGCGCTGGAGTATCTGCGAGCCTACCTGTTGACCGGATTTTCCTGGTACTACCTTGGCCATTCGCAGTATCAATGGACGTCGCTGGTGCAGATTTCGGACGTTACCGGAGCCTACGGAGTTTCGTTCATTGTTGCCCTGGTTTCCGGCGGCATCGTGGAGTGCATTCCGGCTCGACTGTTCGTGCGTTGGGGACTTGCGGAAGCGGAATCCGATGTGCGCACATTGCCTGTTGTCAAACAACGGATGCCGGTGTTTGCCAGTCTGGGCCTTGTGGTTGCGGCGTGTCTGTATGGCGTTGTGCGCATGCAGCCGACGACAGTCCAGGGCGGGCCCGTGGTGGCCGCGGTTCAGGGGAACTTTACACCGGAACTAAAACACGATCCCGGCAAATGGCAACGCATGCTGATGTCGCACGATCTGTTGACGAGAAATGCCGCTAGTCTGCAGCCGGACTTGATTGTCTGGCCGGAAACAATGTTCCCCTGGCCGGATCAGGAATTATCAGACGGGGTGACAGACGATGACCTCATCGGAATGTTACCGCTGGAGGATCGCTCCCTGAACAAGAATCTTGCAGATCGAATTCTGCACCATTGGCACAGCGGCGAAACAAGAGAAGCTCTCGTTGGTCGCAGTCAGGAAACAGGCTCCGCACTACTCGTCGGACTGATCACCGAGGTCGCGGAGAAGGGAAAGATCAGTCGCTATAACTCGGCCGCATTTACGGATCCGGTGCGTGGTTATCAGGGCCGTTATGACAAGGCTCATCGTGTGATTTTTGGTGAGTATGTGCCGTTGAAAAGTGCGCTGCCGTGGTTGTCAAAAATGACGCCGTATGGTGCGGGATCCGGTATCGATGCCGGAACGCAGCCCAGTGTCTTTGAGTACAACGGCACGCGATTCGCCCCGATCATTTGTTTCGAAGACACCGTTCCGCAACTGGTGCGCCGAACCGCATTAGCCAAAGACGCCGACGGGAAGTCGGCCGACGTGCTGATCAACATGACCAACGATGGCTGGTTTCGCGGCTCCAGTGAGCTCGACCAGCATCTGGTGGCGGCTACGTTCCGCTGCATCGAAACTCGGCGTCCCATGGTACGAGCGGTCAATGCCGGGATCTCGGCGTTCATCGATTCCAGCGGACGGATTCGACAGCCGGAACACTTCTGGCTGATGAAGGAAGACACGGCAGGCGTTGTCGGCGACTTTACGGAGCTGGATTCGATGATCGATCCGGAGACCGGAAAACACTACCGCCAGTGTTCGGCCGTGATGTGTGGCCAGGTGCCGCTGGACGGCCGAGGCACCGTGTACCTTGCCTTTGGTGACTGGTTCGCGATGTTGTGCAGTCTGGTGACTGTTGGCGGGGTCGTAATGGGGAGGATGAGGTCGACCGATGCGGCGGCAGAAGTATCTGCAGCCGTTGGTGGTGATGTGCTGCAAACGCGGGCGGCTGCTTAGGAAAAGCTGCGGTGTATAAATCAGGCTCGACGTCGGGTAGACTTCTTATCACGAGAAACATGTCGTCATAGAGTCACGTTTTCCCGCGGATGGCATGGCGAACCCATGGAAGAAGTTATCCTTATTTTCCGACCGTCATGCAGGAGCGTGACCTACCGTATCAACAGCGGTGAAGTAAAACATGAAACTGTATGCTTCGAATTCAATACATCTGAGTGTCGGTGGGGTCGTTCTGGCACTGTTAGTGTGTTGCAGCGGGTGCTCTGAAGGCAAGAAGACCGGCAAGGACATCAGCAAGAAGTCCGGCGGCGGACTAAAACCAAAGACGACCGAAGATATCGGCGAATTCAAGCCTGAAGAAGGCAAAGAGGTTGTTGATTCGACTGTGAAGTACACGAATCCTATCACCGCGCCGTTTGAAGCTTTCGATCCAACCAAGCAGAAAATTTCCGAGGGGCTGATCACGCAACTTGTTGAGATGTTCCGTGCGACGGAAGGTCGCTACCCCAAAGACTACGACGAGTTTAAGAAACGCGTCATCGACGAAAACAAGATGCGACTGCCAACTCTGGGCGTCGGCAAACGGTACCAGTACGATGTGGCGCAGCATAAGCTGATCGTTGTGATGGATGACGCGAAGTAGCTGCTGAAACTCGCTACTGCCTTTGCCTGCTTTGCGAGTGCCCGATTGCTGAAAATAAACACACTGGCGGAGCCGGTGGCACACGGCGATTGCTCAGCAGCCCTGCGCTAATCGCTGTTCAACAGAAACGTGGCCACGCCTGCCAGAAATGGCTTCATAACCGCGACGGCCGCTTCGGGAAGTTCCGCAATGGCGAACGCATTATCCATCAACTGCACCCAACGATCTCGCGCGGCCTGGTCCAGCGTAAACGGAGCATGTCGGCCTCGTAGGCGAGGATGGCCGCGTTCTTCGATGTATGTCTGTGGTCCGCCGAAACGAAAAATCAGGAAGCCACGCAGTCGGTCTTCGGCACCTGCCAGATCGCCTTGCGGGTACATTGGCCCTAAGACGTCATCGTCCGGGACCTGTGCGTAAAACGCAGCAATGAGTCGACGAAAGCCTTCCTCGCCGACCACTTCGTAGATCTGATTTTCGTGCAATGCCGACACCGCCGCCCCTTGTCCGAAACCAAACCGCTGGATCAATCGCTTCCACAAAGACACCACTAACTTCGTTTCATCGCGACACGAAACATTTTGGCAAGATCGTCGAACAATGCTTCCAGTACAAGTTTCACCGGTGACGAACCGTCGATCTGTTGTGAGGCGGCAATAGTGCGTTCCAACAGAGGCGACAGCAGGTCGACTCCATTGCGAGCTCCCAGTCGCTTTGTCAGCGGGTCAGACAGGTCGCCCTTGGTGACACCGATCAGTCGATCACGGATCGCATCGGCCACAAATCGCAACAGCCATTGAGCATTCTGGCGTTGCTCTGTTGTGCTACTGGACATTTCTTCGATGCCGCTGACAACAGCACTGGATATCTGCATCGGTTTCATGGCCTCCATCTGCTGCAGGTGTTTCGCGACGGACGATTTTAGCTTCCGGAGTTCAGGACTGAGTAATTGTCGAGCTGTTTCGAGACTGCCTTCACACAACGCGGCGATGGAAACCG
>CALFOL010000618.1 GCA_937919915.1 uncultured Planctomycetaceae bacterium | reverse complement strand
CAGAGTTGCGCTGTGCGTTTTTTCTCTGTTTTCTCCGTTCAAAATCTGCCCTCACACATCAACAACACGATACCGCATCCCGTAATTGCTGAATTCCCAGGCACGTCCCAGCCAGCAGATACACCCCAGCGACGCTCTTTCGCATGACAACATTGCGTTTGCCGTCCACTTGTGGCACCATTATGGGTCAGACAGCAACATTGTGATTCTGACCGAAAAGGGCAAACCATGGATCGACGTCAATTCCTCGTGGCTTCCGCGTCGAGCCTTGCCGGACTGCAACTCGGCAATCCCGTCCCGATGTACGGAGCGCAACCGTCGCCGCAGTCCAATGGCAAAGCCAGGTCGACGATTTTGTTCTTTCTGTGTGGCGGCGCGTCGCACATTGATATGTGGGACATGAAGCCGGATGCTCCGACCGACTACCGCGGCCCCTTTGAACCAATCGCCACCAGTGCACCCGGTGTTCAATTGTGTGAGCATCTTCCCCTGCTGGCGAAACAGGCACACCACCTGGCGGTCGTGAATTCCATTGATGGCACGGTCAACACCAACGACCATCACGGCGGCTACTATCATAATCTAACCGGACATGCACCGGATCAGTCCTTCGTCACACTGGGAAATAATCGTACTCCGTTTCCAGATGACTGGCCGTACATGGGCAGCGTGGTGGCGTCCAAACGAAAACAGAACGAGTTCCTCCCCAACGCGATCACCCTGCCGCATAAACCAAGCCGCGCGCCGTACACTCGACCGGGGCAGTTCGCTGCTCGCATCGGGACGGAACACGACCCATTGTACATCAACGGCGATCCGGCCAACCCGTTAACCTTCAGCGCACCGTCTCTGGTTCTGGAAGGTGATATCACTGCCGATCGTCTGACCGAACGGTACTCACTACTAAAGAACATCGACATCGCAAAAAAACAATTCGATCAATCCCGAGTCGCAGCAGGCTTCGACATAAATCAGCAGCGAGCCGTGTCATTGCTGATGTCGTCACAAACAACCAACGCGTTCGATGTGTCTCAGGAATCTCCAGCCATGATCGAACGGTATGGCAAAACAATCAACGGAATGAGCCTGCTGCTGGCGAGGCGACTGGTTGAGGTTGGGGTTCCGTTTATCACAGTATTCTGGAAGGGAGACTCCGAGTCCCTCGCAAAGAAATGCCGCAGCGCGGGTAGTTGGGATACGCACGGCAACAACTTCAACTGCTTAAAAGACAATCTGCTGCCGGAATTCGATCGTGGCTTTTCAGCCCTGATCGAAGACCTCTCGCAACGAGCGCTCCTGGACGAAACGTTGCTGCTTGTGACCAGCGAAATGGGCCGAAAACCTAAGATCGGCGATCCACGTTCCGGAGGAAACTCGGGCGCCGGGCGGGATCACTGGACTTACTGCCTGACGGACGTCATGGCCGGTGGAGGAATTCGCGGCGGCCAAACGTACGGAGCAAGCGACCAGTATGCAGAATACCCGAAGGAACAAAAAGTCACGCCCGCTCATATCACGAAGACGGTTTATCAGGCCATGGGCATCAACGACCTGACGTTCCTGGATAATCTGGGACGGCCCTACAGTCTGCTTGACGAAGGCGAATCCATCTCAGCGCTGTTTTGATCGTCGCTGCTCGTTCACGGTGGTCACATCTACTGAAACTCGGTGCAGGTCAATTTTCGCCCCCACTCAGGAAACGGATGGAGACGTTCAACAAAGCTCAGCGAGAAGCCTTTCAACGGCATTTTCCCACGACTCAACGTCGATCACTTCGGAATGTCCGCGATGCGCTCGCGTCAGAATCGGTGCTGCTGCGGAAATTTCGCACACGGTATGCAGCGCCTGATCGAACTCAAGCTTCGGCGGCCGCGCGGTGAACGAAACGACGTGTGTCAAACTTCGTCGCGCATGTTCGTCAGCGCATTTGGTAATTTCGTTGAGAGAAGCATCCAGAACAGCCACTGTTCCGTTGGCAATTTGCTCGCTCAAAATCATCTCGATCAGATCCCGTTCCTCTTCAAGAAGCAGCTTGCCCCCGCGTCGAACAAAGACGATTTCGAACAGCAGCGCGTCGTCGCTCAGCCATTCGATCAGCTTCCTGACGGAAGCAACTATTGCTCCCAGCAGCAGAATGATGCGCTGGTAGTCCGCCCTGGCATCCTTGACGCGACAATCCAGAAGACCGGGAAACAGAATGAACGGAAACGTCCGTCAGCGACGAAGAAATTCGTTTTCGTCGCGAGAATAGTACAGCAGTTCGGACCGCTGAAACTTGATGTCGAACAGATCAGGCTGGAGCTCTTTGTCCGTCTCCATATCAGCCAGCTCAGAATGCAACAGGCTTTCGATCGACCCGCGCGTGGAGATCGACGTAAAGCATCCGACCGGGTACGTGTCTTCATCCAGAATATGCGTCGGCACAGCCAGAGACCGTTTACTCGGTCGTGGTGGCTTTCGCGGCAGGAGTACCTCAAACTGTCCGGCCACGCGCACAACCTGTCGTAAAGCCAGTCGCTGACCAAACTCCGCCAGCGCGGTTCCGTGTTCCAGCTCGAACACATCTCCCAATGCCAGTATCTCTCCCACCGTACGCGTACTGGCAATCAGCTGCGCATGTCCGTCCGTCAGCAACAGCATCATGCCTTCCGCGTTGAGCGAATCCGCTCCCTCCAGCAGCAGGTCTTCCGGGGGAACTCCCAGCAGGCCGCGTGCGATTGCGGGGCTCATCGCCCCGCCACCGACATCGGCACGTTCCGCGAATCGAGCGATCAACCACGACGGATCGTCCAGCACCCGCTGCAGGGCCTCGTGAACCTCGTCGAAGTCCACAAGCGTACCGATCTGTTCGATCGCCCATGGCAGAGCCGCATCCGACAAATCGAACTCTGCGAGAATTGCTGAGGCCACGCCGGCCAGTCGCGGCCTGGACGTTCTCGACAGAATTCGCTGCAGATAATTCGAGCCTTCGTTGCGCGCATCACCCAATAGCTGAATCGCTCTGCGGATCTCACTCGCACCGCCGCTGACCGAAATTTCGTCAGCTGCAATGCGTCTCACCTGATCGTTCGAGTGCAGCAACAATTCAGGCATGTGCGTGATCGATTGCGATCGCTCCTTCGGCGAAAATATCTTCAACCTCCGCGCCGGGAATTCGGGATCCCAGTCCCAGTGCGGCCAGTGATTCAACAAGGCCGATGGCGCAGAATTGGCCTTGCCTTTGGACATGTCGACTGGCAGTTGCCAACGATGTTTCAGCAGCTCAGAAACGCCGTTGGCTCGCAGGCACGAGAATTCGTGAGATGATATCCGTTCTGTTCGACACAGAATCTTCTTGTCCGATGATCACGTTCAGAAATTCATGTCGGACTCGCCAGTGCGGATCTGTGGCGGCAGCAACAAACGTCTGCGTCCCACAGTCCAGGCCCGCAAGGCACTGGACGGCCGCACGCCGCACAGCCCACGCTTCGTCATTGGCGACAAGGCCTGACAGCATCTGTTCCGAGGAACGGTCTTTTCTGACTCAAATCGCTGCAATGTGTAACGTCGTGCTGGCGAGGCTTGGATTCATGACCTGTTCTTATCGTGCTTCAACAGCAAATCCATGGGGATCGCCATCAGGTCGACCGCGATCTCTGCAACGATTGTACGCCCTTTCGTCAGCCACGCGGCCGCGAAAGCCCACACCGCGATCCACTCCATCCAGAAAAGAAAGTTGTAACCGTTGAGAAAACTCTTTTGCTCAGCCGACAGCAATAGAACGTAGGCGCCCATTGCCGACATGCTTAACAGGATGACCGTGCCACTGCTTCGATACACAAAGTTGCGTTCACGTTCGTGGGGAGCGATTTCCTGCTTCTCCGGCGTGGAACTCGGAAAATGAAACAGCGAATAAAAGGCGAACGTCGAAAAGAACACACCGCCGCTCAGCGAATGCAGATAACCAGTGATTGAACGCTGAAACAGCGGGTCGCTGTTGAAGTCCAGCGGGAACAGTGCCAATCCCAGTGCGGAAAAGCAGCCGACGTTGGCCGTCCAGTTTTCAATCCTGTCATAGCCGCGATAGCAGAACAGAAAAATGCCCATCGCACACAGCGTCCCGACGAAGACGTCGCGCATCGCTGTGTGATAGTAGGCACTCATGCTGTCCTGGATTTCCACACCAAAGAACAGCCACCCGACCGGGCCGAGCATCACGGGCAACAACAGTCCGCTGACACCGATCGCTCGACGAATGCCAACATACGACAGGACCAGCGAATTCGTGCGTTCCGTAAGTTCCGGGATGGAATTCATTCTAAACCTTCGGCATCACGAGCTTCAAGTTGGAGGTCAGCGTGAATCAGCGAGACCTCCCGATCAACGATCGCGTCCAGCGGAACTCGAAACCCCAGGACTGATCAAAAGCTATTTGCTTTCGACCTGCGCCTTTCGCTTGAGCTCATTCAGCGTCTTCTGACCACCCTTATTGACGTCCAGAACGAATCGGGCAAGGTCGAGGAACTCGCCGCGGTCTGCGAGAGTGCCCGCGAGTCCAGCTGGCATCGTTGAAATCATTGACTCCGCAATCTCATCAACGTCCTCCATGAAGATCGCGCGCTGCTTGCCCTTTTCGGCAGCGATGCTGAGCGTGATTTTCTCGTCCGTCTTTTCAACCAAAAAGCCGGAGACAATAGCTCCCTCAACAGTGACGACGTTTACCGATTGATATCCGATCAGAATGTCGGCCGAAGGATGCAGGATCGACTTCAGCAGAAACTCGTCGGGGACTTCCTTGCGAGACTTCGTCAACAATGGCCCCAGCTGGAAGTCCGACCGGGCATCATGACAGGTGGCACAGGCGGTTTTTTCCCGATAGAAAATTTTCGCGCCGCGTGTGGCGTCGCCCTTCTGCAGAGCGTCGTGGACGAGGTTCGCCAGCGGTTCTGCCAGCAGTTCGCTTTCCAGTTTTTTGTTGGGCGCGTCGTCGACAAGCGGCGGGCGACTGCCTTCCTCAAACGGATGCATCTTGATCAGTTCCTGAGGATCATAGAAACGGCGACGATCTTTCGTGGCCGCTCGAATGCTCTTCACGTCTTCGGCAGAAATTTCGCTGGCATCGTTGCCCCAGCTGCTTCGAACGTAAGTCAGCACGGCGGCAACTTCCTCATCGGAATACATATTTCCGACGGCAGTCATTGGGGGAACACCCAGAGATGGTTCGAACACCTGACCGCGAGCCTGGATTTTTCCCCAGAGCCCGTGCAGAGTCAGCTTGGTCAATCTCTCGGAATCACCCACCACCCATTCGCTGGCTGCCAATGGTGGATAGATTCGAGCGATGCCTTCGCCGTTATCTCGGTGACACGTGCGGCACGAACCTTCTTCGTAAAAGACACGTTCGCCAAGAACGTATTTCGCAGTGAAGGCCTTATTTTTGAACTTGTCTGACTTGGTCTTGTAGTTCTTCGGTTTCACCGCCCCTTCAAGTTTGCCGGCGAGCATTTTTCCATAATCAATCGACAGGGTGTTCGCATCAACCAGCTTCCCGGAAATCAGCGATTCTACGTTCGGCCTAAGCAACAACGTCGCACTGTTGAGTGCGTTACGAATCCAGCGGTCAGTTGGCTGTGTGGCAACGGTCAACAGGATGTTTGCACCGGCATCGCCACCCAGCCAGGAAGCTGCAGAAAGTGCCTCCATTCGAACACGAGGATGAGGATCTATGGCTGCCTGCAGCAGAACGACTTCGGGCTGATCCAGCAGATGCAGACAATGCCGCACAACGCGGACAGCCGCAGAGCGAATTCGGTGATCCTTCGCCTTCAGACATCGACCAAGCAGTTCAGTTGATGGTTTTTGATGCCCCCATGTGGCCCACAGCGATTCCAGGACAAGTCGTTCATCGCCCGCATTCTGATCAGCAAAGCTCATCGCCGCCGCAACAACCGCCTGTTCATCTCGACCGCGCAGTTCGCTGTGCGATCGCTTTCGCGCATTGACCTCGGGTAGCTTCATGTTTTCGAACAGCTGCTGAATCGAAGCTCCTGCGACTTGTGGCGGATCAACAAGCGGTCGTTCCGTATGCGTGATCCGGTAGATGCGGCCGTATTCGGAATTCCGAAGTGGATCGCGAGCACTGTGCTGCATGTGTCCAATCAGCGTGTTGTGCCAGTCGATGAAGTACAGGCTGCCGTCGGGACCTACTTCCAGGTCACATGGTCGGAAGTTGCCATCACTTGACTGAATCAGATTCTGACGAAACTTCCCTTTAATTTCTGATCCGTCTTCAAACGTATCCAATTGTTTGATGCCGAGGAAACCAATCGAATTCGTATAGATATAGTCACCCTGAACGTCATCAGGGAAGTGTCGCGAGTGAATGAATTCCGAGCCGGATGTTGGTCGAATATGATGTTCGTAATTGAACTTTCCGACCTTGGGGATTTCGTATGCATGCGGAACCTTGAATGAATATCCCAGCATCCAGTACTGGTCTCCGCCCGACGCATCGTTAACGAACGTCTGGCCGTACTCGTCGTGAGCCACGCCCCATGGGTTGTTGACATCCGTCTGCATCACGCGTTCCAGCTTCCAGGACGCCGGATCGAATCGCCAGGTTCCGCCGTCGGCCATTCGCTGCGGCCCCCAGGGAGTTTCGACCTGAGAATGCAGGAAGCGGCCTTCGCACATGTAGATGCCGCCGCCGTTGTCGACGTCAAACGCGGAAATCGCGTGGTGCGTATCGTGAGGATCGAATCCATCCAGCAGATATTCCATAACATCAGCTCGGTCATCACCATCGGTGTCTTTCAACAACACAAGGAAAGGTTCCTGCGACAAGTACACACCCTCAGGAGCAAACTCGAAACCGATCGGCATGTGCAAACCGTCGGCGAAAACGGTTTCCTTATCGGCGCGGCCGTCGCCGTCAGTGTCTTCATAAATCAGCAGCATGTCGTTGGGTTTGGTGTCACCCGGCTTGTAATGCGGATAGCTGGGCAAGGTCGAAACCCACAGGCGCCCGCGATTGTCAAATCGCATCTGGGCTGGGTTACCCAGGTTTGGAAACTGTTGCTCTGACGCAAACAGCGACACCTGATAGTTATCAGGAAGCGTGAACTTTTCGAGGGCTTCTTTTTCCGATTTCAGAAATTTCG
This sequence comes from uncultured Planctomycetaceae bacterium, assembly GCA_937919915.1. GTDB lineage: Bacteria > Planctomycetota > Planctomycetia > Planctomycetales > Planctomycetaceae > Fuerstiella. The sequence goes on along the minus strand of CALFOL010000618.1, from coordinate 2,516 downwards.
TGGTGCCGTTCTTTTCGCTCGCCTGGTAGTTGGTTTCGACCGGAGTAAGCGTACGAGTGGCGGAGTCGTCGACTTCAATGGTGGCTGATTTGCCTTGAGCGATCGCCCAGATGTTTCGATCTCGCAGGACCGTCATCTGTCGAATCTTTGCGATCTCTTCCGGGTAGTTGAAGTTACCGTAAGGAGCCCAGCGCCGGCCATAAGCATGAACACCGTTCAGCATGCGATAGTCGTTTCGCCAGAACCAGGCTTTGTCCTGAACGGCTTTGTGCAGCAGAGAACCTTCTTCCACTGCTGTGACGTCACTGCCAAACAACTGCTGCATGATGACGGGAGCCAGCTTACGGTAGCCGGCGGCAGACAAGTGAATGCCATTGATCGTCAGCGGCTCCGTTGAATTTTTGAACCAGTCCTGTGTTGGTGAGTAAAGATCCATGAACCCGACGTGCTTCTCAACGGCAATCTGTCCAACAGCATCGGCATAGGCTTTCAACAGGGCATTGCGTTCGGCGGCGTCGGGCAGCAGGAAACCGGGATGCTGCTGCATCGCGATCGGAGTCGCCAGCACCAGTCGCGGTGCGGCGGCGCCTCGTTCGTACGATCGTGACAGCGTGTGATCGACGAAGGCTCGCAGTTCGTTTTTGAAATTCTCAACGCCCTCCAGGCCGTCGAAGGATTCATTGAACCCAAAGAACGCAACGATGGTACTGGCTTTGACAATGGTCAGCCATTCGTCCGCCGAAGGATAGTGGCCTTCACCGTTATGAGCCTTGATGTCGGGACGAAACTTTTCAGCACCGGGGAAGGCCCAGGGATTTTTTGTGCCGGCTTCGGGTCGGAAGGCTGGCGTGTGTCCGGGGAAGCCCATGTTGCGGAACGTTATCTTCTTCGCTCCGAACTGTTTTTGCAGCGAAGCCTCGAAGTAGTTGAAATGCTCCATCCGTGCAGCAAGCGTGTTGCCAAGAAACACGATCGTTTCGGCATCATGCGGTTTCAGAGGCAACACCGTGATCGTCTTCTCTTTGACTTCGGCTGGCTGCAGATAGGTCGGCCGCAGTCGGTCGTTTTTCTGCTGTTCTTCCGAAGTGACTGTCGTGATCACGTCGGGGGCGGCATCGTTGTCCCGCGCCATGGCGGTCGCCGACAAAGCACAAAGCACTATGCCGAGCATTGCAGACGGAATTCGGAGCGACGAAGCGAAACTTTGGAGAACGTTTGTCATGTAATTCACAGAGGCTTGTTCAGATTGAGTTGGATGCTTGGGGGCAGGTGAGACACGTCGCGAACGAGTCAATCCCGTTAGTGTTGGCCGGTAGTATATGGGAAGTCATCCGTGACACCATAAGTCAGGCCTTGTTTTCTGCTTCCGCCCATCATAAATGGCTCGTCGCCCAGGTGTCTGCTACTTGCTTTTGTGTTGAGGCTGTTTCCTGTTTCATTGCGGCTGATTCGGGAATCATTGTGGTCCTGCTGCCTGCCCGGAAGTAAGAAGGAAGACGAACGCCGGAGAAGGATTGCACGAAGTCACGACCAATAACACGATAAACCACATCAGCGGTTCGACGCGAACTCATCGGCCCCGGTACTCCTCGGTTCACTGTAAACACGAGCAGCTTATCACTGTGATGGCGAAAACAGCTCGATAACCGCCGCGTCCGAGTCCAACCGTCTTGGGGACGAATCTCATCACTGAATTCCGAATCCTCCGGTGCCAGTGGGTAGCTTTCGGGCATCAGTGGAATCGACCGAATCTGGCCATAGAATGCAGCCTGCCATTCAATCGCCTGATTAAGAGAGTGATTAAGAGAGTGATTTTCAGCCCCCAAGCTACGTTGCATTCTACGTCGACATGCGCCTCGTCGGCGATCTCCAGCGACAGATTCATTTGGAGAAGCGAGCAAGAGCGGCAACGGCTCGTGCTTCGGATTCTTCCAGACTCATCGTGCGACCCGCGTCTGCATGGAATTCCACGTGGAATCGCCGCAATATTCTCCTCCGGTTGGCGCAGAAGAGCTCCTTTGGCGGCGCGGCATGGTTGTCATGGAAAACGTGTCGGCCCCTCGAGACGCTGAACTTCTGGCGGGATTGCTCGGCAAAGGTTTGACGCCTGAAGTCCTCATGCGGATACCTAAACGGTCATGCACAGAGTCGATCCGTATTTCCCAACACACCAGCGATCAGAGCTACTCGATGAATAGTCGTCCCCCAACATCCATTTCTGCGGGCCGTCGTCCTAAAGCATACGACGAGGTTGAGTCGTTTCCGTCAGCCATACTGAAGGACGCCTGGCGAAGGAAAAGGGTGCATTCCCGTTTTGCGGTTTGGTTTTGTGTGTTTATGCGGGTGTTTGTGAGGATTTTCTGGGGTCTTCAGATTTTCGTGTCATGGATTGGGGAGTCCAGTTCCAGTCGGGGCGATGAGTGCGACGTTTGTGGGATCGCATCTGTGTGAGGCGATCATTCCAACGGTTGCTGATCACCAATGCTCGCAACTGCAGCATCGAGTCGTCGTTGGCC
>CALFOL010000617.1 GCA_937919915.1 uncultured Planctomycetaceae bacterium | reverse complement strand
AGGAAGGTCTGAAAGTACAGACAGCCTGGTTGTATCAGTTCCTGCTGGAACCTGAACAACTCCGATACACGACGGTGCTCAGGATGCCTCGATTTAACATGAGTAAAGAGGAAGCGATGACGCTCGCCAACTACTTTGCCGCAGTCGACGGAGCTGCGTTTCCATATGAGGAACAGGAGCCAACCAGCACCGATTACTTGAATGAAAAACAGCAAACACTAACAGCTGCAGGACTGTTGCCGGAAGGTGACACGTATCTGGGTCACGGCTGGAAGTCGGTCAACGGAACGCTATGTGTTGGTTGTCACTCTGTGGGTGCCCGTCAGTACAAACCAAGCGATCCGAAGAAGGACATTCAGGGGCCAAATCTAAACCGTGTGCAGAATCGACTCCGAGCGGACTGGGTGAAGCTATGGCTCTACAATCCGAAGTGGACAACTCCTTACACCTCAATGCCCGTCAACTTCCCCAAAAACCAGAAGCCGTTTCCTGATCTGTTTGGGGGTGACGCTGGTCACCTGGTGGAAGGCACGGCGGCCGCACTGATGAACTATTCGAAACTGATGGAAGGCGGCCCAGTCATTTACATTCCGACAAAACCGGATGCCGCTCCTCCTGAACAGGCGGCTAAGTCCGAGTCAGACAGTCTGGTCGAGCCTGACACGAATGAGAACAAACAGGTCTCTGTCACTGTTGAAGCAGGGAACTAGAACGATGAAGTGGATTCCAATCATGTTTTCCGACCCATTACGTTGCACTTTGCTGACTGTGGTTTGTATTGCTCCGATCGCCTTCAGCGGCTGTGCTGATGTCGGCGGCGGCGCATCTGTGGAACCGGAAGTAACGTTTCTGCCAGCTGACCTTGGTGGAGATACTGGTGGTGCGGACACTGCCGAAGCTGGCGGTACAACGGTTGAAGTCTCGCCATCCGCAGGCAGTGGTCCCGGCACGTTCGCTGGTCGTGTGGTGATGACAGGCGGCGGTCCGAAACTGGCCCTTCTGTTTGTGAAAGATGCTGACATCAAAGACAAAGAGGTCTGTGCGGAATTCGATGTGGTGGATGAACGACTCATTTTAGGGCCGGACAATGGAGTGAAGAACGTCTTTGTCTTCATGAAGAAAGCTCCCAGGGGGACGCCAAAGATGGAGCCGCCTGCAGAAGATCTCGTCTTTGACCAGAAGAGCTGTACGTTCCTGCCTCACTGCATGATCGTTCCGGTCGGGCACACGCTAAGGGTGAAGAGCGGAGATGATGCGGCACACAATACTCATACGAACCCGGCGAAAAACACCCCGGTTTCGAGTCTTGTCTCTGCGAATGATCGCGAGGGAGAGTTGCAGCTGATTTACACAGACACGGAAAACCCGTTCAGCGTAACGTGTGACTTTCATACGTGGATGAAGGCCTGGCACCTGCCATTGGATCATCCTTATGGAGCTGTGACGGATGAAAACGGTAAGTTTGAAATCAAGAATATTCCTGCTGGCACACACGAATTCGTGGTGTGGCATGAATCGGCGGCCGGAAATTACATTGAGCGCAAGCTTGAGGTGACTGTGAACGCGGGGGCCGTCACGGAACGGGAAATTGAATATCCGAAGTCGAAGCTCAATCTGTAAACCTGCCTGTAAAGCGTTGGTCGGTTGGATTGAAGAAACGAATACTAAGACAAGCCTCTTGAGAGCTTATTGATGTTGGTTCAGACACAAAGACAAATTGCCACTCTGTTGACCGCGGTCGTCGTGACAGCGATGTCAGGGTGCGGTCAGTCTGGCTTCGATTCTCACTTTGTCTCGAGTGATAAGACAGAGTCGCTGATCAAAGAAGCCCAAAATGGCGTGGGAGATCTTCCTGGCGTCAACGAACTGGTTTCAGATCGTTTCGGTACGCCCCAGCAGTTGAATGCGTGGATGAAACTCCCCGTCGACTTTGGCGGGGTGTCTGGCTCTGTGAGTGCCGCACCAGAAGCTTCGATTGCAGTCGAAGAGTTGTCGCTGAAGTTCGACGGGGAAGTTATTCAGGTTGATTCAGAGCCTTTGCTTGTTCAGTTCGTGACCGGTGCGGCAGCTCCGGCTGTGGTGGAGATCAAAAGATGGTCGGCAGAAAAAGGGGTCGCCAGTCTGACAGCCGCGATGGAAACGCTTCCTGCTGAAGGTGACACAGTCATCCTGAACGGTGGTAGCCATCTGAAAACGGGTCGCCAGTTGTACATGCGACATTGCTCTCACTGCCATGGAACCAGCGGTGACGCTGCCGGCCCAACAGCCGAATACCTCAATCCTCGCCCCAGAGATTACCGCCACGGCGTCTTCAAGTTCACATCAACGAATGCTCAGTCGAAAGCCGCCCGCGATGACATTCGGCGTGTGCTGCAGAACGGTGTGCCCGGAACATACATGCCATCTTTTGTTCCCATGCTTAAGGACAATGAACTCGATATCGTTGTTGAGTACGTGCGATTTCTGGCGTTGCGTGGCGAATTCGAACGCAGATTGGTTAGCGAACTGGCCCCCGACTATTCTAAGGATGCAATGGCTAACAGAATGGCGAGTGGAGAAACCCGTTCTGAGGTTGTCAATGACCTCAAAGAATTCCTCGCCGAAGACCTGCAGGACAGTATCGAAGGATTCATGGACGGTACCAATGGTCTCGCGACCGTCTGGACGAATGCCAACTTGCCGGAGGCCACCATTACTCCTGACGCTGCTCGAGTACCGAATTCTGCTGAGTCACGACGCATCGGTCGTGAACTCTATCTCAGCAAGGCCATCAACTGTGCCGACTGCCACGGAATCGGCGGCAAGGGTAACGGTCCGCAGACCACGATCTTCGAAAAGAACGTAGTCACTGAAACGCTGTACCCCGAGCCAGGGCTGCATGACGTTTGGGATAACGTGAACCAACCACGAAATCTGACACTGGGCATCTATCGTGGAGGTCGCCGTCCGATCGACCTGTTCTGCCGAATCCAGGCGGGTATCAAAGGGACTCGAATGCCGTCATTTAAGAACCTGAAGCACGAAGACATTTGGCACATCGTTAACTACGTTCTCAGCATTCCGTTCGAGCCAGAACCGGGGAAGGGTCCGACTCCCGCACCTGCGGCGGCAACCACGCCGTAACTGTACTCTTCGCTTGTTCGAATGTTCTGGAGATTTATATCGTGAAAAAATTCTGGGCTCTCTTCTTCTTTTTCTGGCCAGCTGTCGCCTTTTGGTCCTGCTGGATAGCGCGCTCACGTGGTTGGTGGTTTCCAGCCAGTGAAGACAATCCGCTGGGACTGGCGATGAGTCCACTGGGGCAACAGATCGATGGTCTGTTCTACCTGATTCTGGGCATCGTGGCCGTTGTCTTTGTGGGGACTCAGTTCGCTCTGGGATACGCACTTTGGATGTCCGCCACGAAAGAGGATTCCAAGCCAGCACACTACAGTCATGGTAGTCATAGTCTGGAGTTGATCTGGACGATTGTTCCAGCGTTCGTATTGGTGTTCATCGCTCTGTACCAGATGAACGTGTGGGCAGAATTTCGTGTTCAGTCCTACTTCCCCAACGAGACGAAGGAAGACGGGCCAAAGCTGGAAGTGACGGCTCGGCAGTTTGAGTGGCGGATGCGATATCCTGCTCCGGGTCAGGTTCTCAGCAACCAACCTCAAGCCGGCGACTTATACGCGGTCAACGAGATGCATGTGCAGACCGGTCGCCCAGTCAAGTTCAACCTTCGCACCGGTGACGTTCAACACGCGTTCTTTGCACCACAACTTCGTGTTAAGCAGGACGCGGTCGCGGGCTTGATCATTCCCGTCTGGCTGGAAGTTCCCAAGGCCGGTAAGTACGACCTTGTGTGTGCTGAGCTATGCGGTTGGGGGCACTACAAGATGCGGGCGACGATTGTGGCGGAACCAAAAGAGAAGGTCGAAGAGTACCTGCGAAATCTGGAGCAGGAACAGAACTTTGACGGTGTCGCACCTGCCGCGGCGGAAGAATAGATCTCCAATCTGTAATCTGAAATTTCAGATTCGAAATCCCGAATCACAAATCAAAGCCAGCGACGCAGATCCTTCTGATCAGCCGCCGGACAAAAGACTTAACCTGGAAGTTACGATGGCCACTGTAAGCCCGGCAATCGAATCACATAGTGATGATCACTCGCATGGCAATGACCACGGTCATGGCCATCAGCAGAGTTTCTTTTACACGTATCTGTGGTCCACCGACCACAAGATGATCGGTAAGCAGTTCCTGATCACCACGATGATAATGATGATGGTCGGCGGTGCTCTTGCACTGGCCGTGCGCTGGCAACTGGCGTTTCCATGGCAGAACATGCCGGTGCTTGGGCCAGTCTTTAAACTGTTTCTTGGCGAAGGCGGTCAGATTTCGCCTGAGTTCTACACCATGCTGTTTACCATGCATGCATCGGTGATGATCTTCCTTGTGATCATCCCGATCCTTGCCGGTGCCTTCGGCAACTTCCTGATTCCGCTGCAGATCGGTGCCGACGACATGGCGTTTCCGGTGCTGAATGCGTTGAGTTACTGGTTCATGTGGCCAGCCATTGCGTGCTTCGGAACCAGCTTCTTTGTTGGTGGAGCAACCGCGGGGCCCGCTGGCGGATGGACATCCTATCCCTTGCTGAGTGCACTGCAGGAAGCCGCTCCGGGATCCGGGGCAGCTCAAACCTTTTGGTTGATGGGACTTACCCTGGTTGGTGTGTCGTCAATGATGGGTTCTGTTAACTACATGACGACCATCATCAACATGCGTGCTCCCGGGATGACTCTGTTCCGCATGCCACTGACCATCTGGTCTATGTTCATCACTGCCATTCTGCAGGCGTTTGCTCTGCCCGTTCTGACTGCAGCGGGGTTCATGCTGCTGACCGACCGAATTATGGGAACGTGCTTCTTCGTGCCAGCCGGGATCGTTGTCAACAACGCGGCTCCCACGATTGGTGGTGGTCAGCCATTGTTGTGGCAGCACTTGTTCTGGTTCTACTCACATCCTGCGGTTTACATCATGCTGCTGCCCGCGATGGGCATGGTTTCGGACATGCTGTCCTGCATGAGCCGCAAGCCGGTATTCGGTTACAAGCCGATGGTTTACTCAATGGCCGCAATCGCTGGTCTGGGCTTCATCGTCTGGGGACATCACATGTTCACCAGCGGTATGAATCCCGCTCTGGGTATGACGTTCATGACGTCGACCATGATGATTGCTCTTCCTTCCGCCATCAAAACATTCAACTGGATCGGTACGATCTGGGGCGGCAACGTGAAGTTCAACTCGGTGATGCTGAACTGTTCCGGATTCGTCGCGATGTTCATTGTTGGGGGCCTGAGTGGTATCTTCATGGCAGCCGTGCCAGTGGATATCTACTTCCACGACACATACTTCATCGTGGCACACTTTCACTATGTCCTGTTCGGTTCGACGCTGTTCGGCGTTTTCGCTGGCATCACGTTCTGGTTCCCCAAGATGTTCGGTCGCCTGATGAACGACACGGTGGCCAAATGGCACTTTGCCTTGACCTTTATCGGTTTCAATGGAACGTTCTTCCCGATGCACCTGCTGGGGATTTCCGGGATGCCAAGACGTTATGCAGATCCTTACCTGCATCCGTATCTTGAACACCTGCTGCCCATGAATCAGTTCATTACCTGCTCCGCAATCCTGATGGGATTTGCTCAGTTCCTGCTGCTCGGCAACTTCCTGTACAGCATGTACCGTGGCGAAAAATGTGGTCGCAATCCATGGGGTGCGAATGGTCTGGAATGGTCCGCTCCTTCACCTCCCGGACATGGTAACTTCGACGTCCCGCCGGTTTGCTACCGTGGTCCTTACGAATACTCATCACCAGAAGCAGGTGCTTTGAACCAGGACTTCATCCTGCAAACAGAAGTGCCTCCGGATATGAGCAAGATCGCCACCGCAGAAACGGCTGCAACTGCTTGATAAATCGATCCCCTGGCCTAAGCGAAACAAGCCTCAGAAAGTTCATGCCGTAACTGTGTCCGAAACCAAAGACCAGATTAACCTCACCGTACAACGGTTCGCTGTGTTGACATGCATTGTCGCTCTGCTGCCGATCAGTATCGGTGCGCTGGTAACAACGTTGAAGGCCGGGATGGCGTTCGCCGACTGGCCGACGTCAGATGGGCAGAACATGCTTCTGTATCCCTGGTTGAACGACCTTCGTCATACGGACAAGTTTGTCGAACACGGTCACCGTTTGGCTGGTGTGCTGATCGGGCTGGTCAGCATCGGACTTGTTGCGGTTACATTCATCAAAGAACCCCGCCGCTGGGTTCGGACGGGTGCTGTCGTCATTCTCGTGGCAGTGATTGCACAGGGACTGCTTGGCGGAATGCGTGTTCGGATGGATGCTCAGGTGCTGGCCATGACGCACAGCATTACAGGTGGCCTGTTCTTCACATTGTGTTTTCTGTTTGCAGTCCAGGTGCGTAGTCATGGCAAACAGCAGGTGGAATCGGATCATCGTTTTTCGCCCATCACGTTTGCACTCGGGGTATTGCTGCCGTTGGTCGTTCTGGCTCAGTATGTTCTCGGTGGATTCTTTCGACATCTGGGCAGAATGCTGCATGAGCACGTCGCTGGTGCTGTGATTGTGTCGGTACTGGCCATTGTCGTCCTGTCAGTGCTGCTGCGAAGTGACTCGCCATCTCTACGACGTCGCGGCCGCTGGTTGTCATCAGCACTGTTGGTGCAGGTGTTTTTGGGCATGGGCTCGTGGGTAACGAAACTGGGATTTCCGGCACTGGGTTGGGTCGCCACTGTCAACTCTCCTGCTCAAAACATTACATGTAGTCTGCATACGGTGGGCGGGATGTTTCTTTTGGCAACCGCCTCGGCTGTCGCCATGGAACTGATCAATAGAGCTCGCACGGGACAGATTGTCAGAATCGCTGACCTGTTCGGGCACCAAATTCCGACAGAAGGAGGGCTCGCATGAGCATCGCCTCTTCCGCTACACAGTCAACATCAAGTGCCGCCGCAGCGCCTATGACGGTTGAGAACCTGTCGGCCGTCCTGCGACAGCGTCGTCTGGATTACGCAGAACTGTGTCGTCCACGCATCGCGTTGATGACGATGATTTCTGTGGCTGTCGGATTTACGCTGGCATCGCCGATTCAGTTTCAGGGCGCAACGCTGCTGATCGCTCTGGTCGGGATTCTTCAGCTGGTTGCGGCGTCCAGTATGTTGAATCAGTGTCTCGAACGACACACTGATGCTCGTATGACGCGAACGGCAAACCGCCCTCTGGCTGCTGGTCGGATACCGGCCGTGGAAGCCACCATCGTATCGGTTGCGCTCACGCTCAGCGGCTTCGTGACGCTGTGGAATCTGGTGAACGGAGCCACAGCCATTGCGACTCTGGCTACGCTGGTCGTGTATGTCGCTGGCTATACCCTGCTGAAAACTCGGACGTCGTTATGCACAACCGTGGGAGCAATTCCTGGAGCCATGCCTCCGGTTTTGGGTTGGCTGGCTGCTGGCGGACACTTTGGTGTCGAAGCAATTGCACTATTCGCCGTGTTCTTTGTTTGGCAGTTTCCACACTTTCTGGCCATAGGCTGGATTCACCGTAAAGACTACGAAGGTGCGGGCTTAAGGATGCTTCCGTCGTTCAAAGATAACGGCTTGCGAACGGGGATTATTGCCTTGGTCTACGCAGTGGCATTTGTCCCTGTCAGCATCCTGCCGACCGTGATTGGAATGACTGGCGACATTTACTTTGCTGCCGCGACCATCATGTCACTGGCGTACCTCCTTTACACGATTCGCTTTGCAATGGACCGCAGTGACTTTCGCGCACGGAAGCTGTTGTATAACTCACTGCTGTGCCTGCCGCTTCTGCTGCTGGCGCTGGTCGTTGATTTCCTTCGTTTAACCGCAATGTAAATATGCTATTCGCTGATCGTCTCCAGATGATGAGCGGATTCAAACAACACGATTGTTGATTCAAAATCATGTCGCACAGTCCTCAACCTTCTGCTGTCAAAATGGGGCTTCCCATTCCGAACTCAAAACTCGGACTGTGGTTGTTCCTCGGCACAGAAATCATGTTCTTCACAGCGTTCATCGGTAGTTACATCGTGCTGCGACTGGGGTCTCCCGGCTGGCCGACTGACTACAACGACACGCATATCACGATTCTTTGGGGCGGGATTAATACGTTCGTCCTGATCGTATCCAGCTATTGCGTTGTGGTGGCTCACGAAGCGATGGCTCAGAAGAAGTTCGCAAAAGCCCGGCAGTTTTTAACTTACACGTTGCTGCTGGCCTGCCTGTTTTTGGGCATCAAGGGCATTGAATACTACGGCAAGATTTCCCACGACATTCTGCCAAGCCACATTCCGGAGACTCCCACACAGGCGATCGGCAAGGTCAATCGACAGCTGGAGCAAGTGGTTCGCAAGCGGTTTGCTGCCTACACCGACGGTGGAATCGTTGAGGTGGCTGAAGCTCGAGACCTCGGCAGTGTAAGTGCGGCACTGGATATTCTGGCTAGTAATGCAGAAACACCTCCGGAGTTGAAATCCACAGTTGCTGCGGACGTTGAACTCTACCGGAAATGGCAGAACCTGCATCAGCACATCGTCGCGGATGTGTCGCTGAATGTGATTGAGGCTGCGGGACTGGGATACGCTGAGGCACGAAGCGAGCTTAAACCGGAGACGTCCCTGCCAGTGCTGGGTTTCGTCGAAGTGAAGCAGTATCTGGCTGGCCTGAAGGGGCAGGAGTACGTCGAAGACTCCGGTGAGTTACGCGATCTACCGGCGGAAACGGATCTTCCAGCTGAAGTCGCTGCCAGCAAAGCGGCCGTCGTCAGTGCCGTGCGAAGCGGTGTGTTCGATCCACATCCGGTTCTGTATGGAAACTTGTTCGCGTCGATCTACTTCCTGATGACAGGCTTCCATGCGATTCACGTCATTGTGGGAATGATTCTGTTTATCCGTCCACTGATGCAGGGATCTAACCTGGATGAACGCTGGACGGACTGGGTTGAAAACAGCGGACTCTACTGGCACTTTGTTGACCTGGTGTGGATCTTTCTGTTCCCGCTGCTGTACATCGCCTAAGCTCTGATTGATCGCGACAAACCCGTCGCTGCTGAACCACATTCTTCAATCCGGTCTCTGACCAGAAAAAAAATACGGAACATAACCATGGCACACGACGATCACAGTGCCCATCACGTCAACTACCTCTATGTGTTCTTCGCGCTTTGCGGATTCACGTTATTGTCGGTTGCCTTCGACATGCTGGGCGGCACCGTGCCTCACGCTGTGGTGATTGTCCTGGTGCTGGCAGTCGCCGTCGCAAAAGCGTTGAGCGTTATGATGTTCTTCATGCACCTGAAGTTTGAAGGCAATTGGAAGTACGTGCTGCTTGCTCCAACGACGATTTTAGCGATCGGCTTGCCGCTGGCTTTGTATCCGGATGTGGGCATTGCCTACTACACCCCAACCGCTCCTCAGATCCATCAGTGGGGCGACGAGTTCTCCGCGTACAAGGCGGAGCACGCTCAACACGGCGAGCACGCAGAGCCTCCGGCAGGGGAAGAAACCGCTCCCGAAACCACACCGGCCCCTAAGTGAAACGCTGTTCACTTTCTGACAGGCCACCGAACACCTGTGGGCAACTGGAGATCTGA
>CALFOL010000616.1 GCA_937919915.1 uncultured Planctomycetaceae bacterium | reverse complement strand
ATCTACACATGGGCCGAACAACTCATCACGGACGGTAAAGCGTACGTCTGCAGCCAGTCCCAGGAAGAAACTCGCGCCGGCCGCGGGACTCCCACAGAACCGGGCGTAGACAGCCCCTTTCGAAGTCGCAGTGTCGCAGAAAATCTGGACCTGTTCCGCCGCATGCGCGCTGGCGAGTTTGACGAAGGCCAACACGTGCTCCGCGCGAAAATCGATATGGCTCATCAGGTGATGCTGCTTCGTGATCCGATCATGTATCGCATCCGCAAAGTTGAGCATCATCGCACCGGCGATGCATGGTGCATCTATCCCACCTACGACTTCACTCACGGCCAGTCCGATTCCCTGGAAGGTATTACGCACAGCATCTGCACATTGGAATTCGAAAATCGCCGTCCGCTGTACGACTGGTTCTGCGAAAACCTGGGCATTCATCATCCGCAGCAGATCGAATTCAATCGACTGAATCTGACGCACACGATGATGAGCAAACGTCGGTTGCTGCAATTGGTTAACGACGGCCACGTGAATGGCTGGAGCGACCCGCGGATGCCCACGATCTCCGGTCTGCGTCGGCGAGGTTACACGCCCGATTCTATTCGCAACCTGTGCACAGCCGTCGGTGTGACAAAGCACAACGCTGTCGCAGATGTGGTGCTGCTGGAAAACCAGATTCGTGAAGAGCTGAACAAAACGGCAGAACGACGCATGGCTGTTCTGGACCCATTGAAAGTGGTCATTACGAATTATCCCGAGGGCGAAACTGAGCAGCTTGAAGCTGCGAATAATCCGGCAGACGAAACAGCCGGGTCTCGCACAGTGCCGTTTGGGCGTGAGCTGTACATTGAGCGAGAGGACTTTATGGAAGCTCCGCCTAAGAAGTTCTTCCGTTTAGGGCCGGGACGTGAAGTTCGCCTGCGTTGGGCGTACTTCATTACCTGTACAGACGTGGTGAAAGACGCCGACGGTAACGTGACCGAAATTCACTGCACCTACGATCCGGCAACCAAAGGCGGCGATTCCCCGGACGGTCGAAAAGTGAAAGCAACAATGCACTGGGTCAGCGCGGCCGATGCCGTTGATGCCGACGTGCGACTCTACGATCACTTGTTCGTGACCGAGGACCCAGACGAGGTTGCCGACGAGTCGCTCGACTGGCGATCGAATCTGAATCCGAATTCGCTAACGGTCGTGTCAGCAAAGCTGGAACCGGCGCTGGCTGGTGTGGAGCCTGGTTACCGCTGCCAGTTCGAACGCACAGGCTACTTTTTCGTCGATGAAGATAGCTCAGCCGGACGTCTGGTGTTTAACCGGATCGTGACGCTCAAGGCTGACTGGGCGAAGCAGCAAAAGAAATAGTCGAGTTCGAGCAGTTCGTTTGATCCGCTGCCGTTGGCAAGAGCTTCGGCTTCTCTGTTGCGGAATGTCATTGCGGTGGGTCGACACTCCCTTAATACGTTCGTTCTCTGTTTCCCGGAAACCAGCCATGCCGTCTTCTGAATTTCTCGCGGCACTCCAATCCGCAGGTGCCATCCTGTCGTCTTCCACGATCAACACGACGGTCGAACATTTCGGTAACGCAGCGTCAGAACTGCCGGCGGCCCAGTCGAGCAGCGTCGTTTGTCCGCTTGTGAATCTGATTCGCATTCGAGCGACCGGAAAAGATCGAGCGAAGTTTCTGCACAGTTTCTGCACCAACAACGTCTCGGCTCTGCAGGTTGGCCAGATCTGCGAAGCGTTTTTCACGGATGTGAAGGCCAAAGTGCTGGCTCACGGTTTTGTGGTAGCCACCGGCGATGCCCATGAAATCTGGATGCTGCCTGGCGACGAACAGGCGTTACTGACGCATCTGAATCGCTACATCATTACGGAAGACGTTGTGATCCAAAGTGTAGCAGAACATTCCGCGTTTGCTGTAATAGGACCACAGGTTGCGGCAACCTTAAAGTCGCTGGGTCTCACGCTGAATTCTATCGCCGGTGAAGGAGTCATAACGCCGGATCTGGCAGTTGTGGCCACCACATGGGCCGACGCTCCAATCGCCTTCGTGTCTGTTCCGTCAACTGCAACGCTGACGACATGGCAGGTCCTGATAAACGCAGGGGCTGTTCCCGCTGGCGAAGATGTCTTCCAGCACATACGAATTCTGGATGGTTTTCCGTTGATCGGCGTTGATCTCACCAGCGACAACATGGCACCTGAAGCCGATCGCAACGAAACTGCGATTTCGTACACCAAAGGCTGCTATCTTGGTCAGGAACCGATTGCTCGACTGGATGCCATGGGGCATGTGAATCGAAAACTCTACAAGGCGACCGCAGCCATCACACCGGACGATGTCGCGATAGAGAACGCCCCGGTTCCAACATCAGTGTCGCAGATCGCCGTTGAATCACAGGTGCCTGTTCTAATCGTGCTGCCGGTCAGGAGCGTGGTGGCTGACGAAGGATTTTCTGGTGCATTGTCAGAGGGCACATCGATTCGTCTGACCGTCTCTAATGCCAAACCCCAATCGGAATGAGCCAAGCCTGCCCGATTCTACAGCGTATTACGCTGACTTGTGGCCGCGGAGGACGCGTTTCGTCCTGCGTGAGCCGGTTCCCGCGACTGCGCCCGAGAAGTTAATCACGAACATGAAGCAAGTGCCTCACTCGGTACTACCAGACTGCATGCTGTGGCTGCCTGGAACACTTCACAATTGACCGAATAACCAAATTTCTCCAGTCCGTCACAACCGGTGGGCTTTGCCGATCATTAGTCTCATGATCTTACTGGCATTTCTCGCGTTGTATGGCTGGGTCGCGTTCGTACCTGCGACACCCCCGCCGGCTTCCCTGAGGACCCGAGAAAACGCTGCCATTCCGAGCCAAAATGGTCCGCCCAGTCTCTCATTTAGCCGAAAAATGCACCACAGGGCGAGGTTCCAGGAGAACGTACCTGCGCCAGGAATCGGACGGCCTATCTCGATGCCGTCACATGACGGCCTGTCCGCTCGCATGCGGGCACAGTGACCCCCGCCCCGATGACCACCAGAGTTGCGCTTCTGCAAAAGGCAGAATGCCGTTGCTCGCCAGCACGAAATCCCCCTACCCCCGATTTGCCAGCGGGAAAACAAAACAAACTCACAGGCTGGTTGGGTTGTAAGTGGTATCTCTGCAAAACCGCTGGGAAGGACCCCCCGTTCTAGTTCGCTGCGACGTAAAGGCCAGTTTCCGTTTGGCGAGCTTGGCCAACCGTGACGAGCGTGTCCAGCAGTTCTTCAATGTTGTCCTTCTTTGCTCGAGAGAACCGAACGGCAACGTCTGTTGGAGTCAACGCAGCCTGTTGTTCAACCAGTAACTTGCGAACGGCGGTAATTCGTTCCGGCAGAGTCTTCGGCCAAGGCTGTTTTTTGACTTTGGCTTTCTTCGCTGGTGAAGGCGTTTCGGGATCGGCTATCAGTTTCGTCTGTACTTCAGTAACTCCGCCTGGATTCTGAAACTCGGGTCGCAACCATCGAATGAGGCCGCGTTCTTCTTCCGCTGCTCGGTGCTTGTTCAACGCAACGAGTCGTTCGAGGATTTCCTCGTCCGTTAGCGTGATCGGCCAGCCGTACGCTTCAAACACTGCCGCATCCAGTTCGTCGTGGATTTGTTTTAGGACAGAGACAAGGCCTTGTTCATGGATCGTTTTTTCTTTGGCAGTCAATGGGTCATCGGTTCGCAGTTTTTCGAGCACGTTGTACATGCCGGTCATGGTCAGATCCGGATGCAATTCCTGCTGCCGCTACCGATGAGAATCCAACTGCTCGCCCAGTTCACGAATGCGGGCTTTAGTGGAGTCGTCCGGATCGGGGAAGGGAAAGGTTTCGAAGCACTTGGATTTTACGTAGACGAGGTCATTCCCGATGCCGAGGCGACTGCCCGCCGCGCTGGCCCAAGTTGTGTGAACTCGCGAACTAAGTACACCGAGCGAAAATGCATCGCTTAAAGCGAAAGAAACGAGTTTGTTGTCCGGCAGAATTTCGGCATTTAGAAAGACAAACATGCGGTGCTTTGACGTCTCGACAGTAGCGAGAAAGCGAGGCAGTGACCTGAGGGCGAGACGCAAATCCGATCTCGGTTCACCGAAATACAACCAATTATCACGATAACTCTGCCGCCGGTTCTGGCGGCGCTCAGGACGCATATTTTCGAGGAGATGCTGATAGATTTCTGGAAAGCGTTCGCGAATCTCCTCCTCAGACAAGCCGAACACGTCGATGACCAAGACGCCTCGCGGCGTAGCATTCAGATCTCGCCCGTTTCGGTACTCGCGGATATGCTTTTGCGATTCATTCAACCGCCCCAGTCCCAACTCAGCGGCCCTGTCACGAGTGACAATGAAGCCTTTGCCTATCAATTGCATTCCACGGCTACTAATCCTCGCGTTGGCGCTGAGATCCACGGCCCGCGAAACAGTCGCTCCAACGCGGAGCGCCTCTGTTATCTCTCCGGATCGTGTATCTAAGGCTACGATGCTCCCCAATTCGCCCCGCGATTTCTCATCTTTTACTGTTTGAAGGAGGCCGTCCAGGATCCCGCGAACGGCCACGGTCATACAGATTCGTACGTCAGCACCATCACTGCTATCAATCCACGGATGGTCGGGTATAGCAAACACGATTGACAACCGATCCGGTCCAATAAGAAACGGACGGATAACGCGTTGATTGAAAGTCTGTCGAAGGCTGTTCGTTGTAATGAATCCGAATCTCGCAACCGCTTCCGATTTCACACGTTCCGCTGCCACATGCCACCAATACATCACATAATCTACAGACTTTGGTAGCTGAGAATATGTCCGTCGAATCGCTTCGGTGTAACCGTGCCCCAATGCGTCTCGCATTCTGGCCGTTCCAATAAACGGCGGGTTCCCCACTATAAACTCCGCCTCCGGCCATTCCGCTTTTCTCGGATTCACATACCAAAACTCGGGCGTGCGGGTGGTTTCGTCCGGCACTTCTTCTCCCGTGACTGGATGCGGTTTCGTGGTTCGTCCGTCCCAGTGAGTCACCGGTTCACCGTTCTCATCCAGTACGGGTTCCACCGCATCCCACGCCAGCACGGCATTCGATGTTGTGGAACTTGCGGATGATCGGTTCGTTCAGCGGATCGTTGCCCCGAGCTCGGAAATGCCACTGCAGATAACCAATCCACAACACCAGATCCGCAATCGCGGCCGCTCGCGGATTGACTTCAATTCCTAGAAACTGATGCGGATCAACCGTCAGCAGCGGCTTTTGATGCTCGTCGAAGTCCTGAAGGGCTTTTATTACTTCACCTTCCAGTCGCTTCATCAGTTCCAGCGAAACGTACAGGAAATTGCCGCTCCCACAGGCTGGGTCCAGAACTCGAATATCACACAGCGTTTCGTGAAAATGTCGAACCGCCGTTCGGGCTTCATCCTTCTTGCCACTTTCGAATAGTGATACAGCGGTCGCGTATACTGTGTCCCATTCTTCCCGCAACGGTTCGATGATCGTGGGCAGGACCAGCCGCTCCACTTATGCTCGGGGTGTGTAGTGGGCTCCAAGTTTGTGACGCTCGACCGGATCAAGAGCCCGTTCCAGCAGCGTGCCAAAGATGGCCGGTTCTACAGCGGTCCAGTCGTGTTCAGCTGCCTCGATTAGCAATTCCAGTTGGTCAGTCGTTAACGGAAGGGCGGTTGTGTCTCCGAACAACCCACCGTTGAATTGTTTGATCTGTCTGTCAATGACACCGCTAAACCCGCCCTTGTCCATTTCTCGCCACAAGGTTTCCAACGCCGGCACAAATGTGTCGAGTCGGTCGCGTCGCCCTTCGAGAAATTTCGTGAAGTCATTCTTTTGAATGCCGCCGATCTCAACGTCTTCCGAGAACATTGTGAAAATGCATCTCATTAGGAACTGAGCGACAACTTCGGCCTGGTGTCCGGCGGCTTCCAGCGTCTTCGCCAGTCGTGCCAGTC
>CALFOL010000615.1 GCA_937919915.1 uncultured Planctomycetaceae bacterium | reverse complement strand
AAGCACACACTTTTCGCATTCCTGATCCTGACTTCCTGTTTCTGTTCGGTAGAGGCCCATGACACGTGGGTTGAGGTTAACACAAACTTCATTCGTACCGGAGACGTCGTGCATGTGATGTTAAAGCTGGGGAATCACGGTAATGACCATCGTGATTTCAAGCTGGCGGGAAAAACGGAAACTGCGGGAGCGACGTTGTTCGTCAACACGGCCACAGGGAAATCTTATGACCTGCTTTCCGGGCTGGTGGACGAAGGTTACACGCCAAAAGAAGGGTACTGGTCAGCTCGTTTCGTGACGGGCGAACCGGGGCTGCACATGATTGCTCACAGCAGCGACAAAGTTGTCAGTTACGCTCCCAAACGTTCCATCAAAAGTGCCAAAACGTTTTTCGTGGTGACTCCGAGTCTGGACAATCCACCCCGAGACAACCCCGGCTTCGACAAAGTTCTCGGCCATGCACTGGAACTCACACCATTGCAAAACCCGGTGACTCCGATGGGGCCTGGCCAGCGAATTTCGTTTCGTCTGGATTTCCATGGAAAACCGCTGGCTGCGGCCCGAGTATCTTTCATTCCACGCGGAGTAACCCTGAGCGAAGACTTTGATCCCAAATACGAGCAGCGGACAAACGCGGAAGGGGTCGTCAGCTTTGAGCCGCACGACGGCAACGTGTATCTGGTCGTTGCTCACCACGAAGATCCCCACGCTGCGGGTGAAGAATACACATCCACAAAGTATTCGGCCGCAATCACGCTGTTCGTCCCGGAGATCTGCCCGTGCTGCGGGCAATAAGTCGACATTCAAGGCCGCTCCGGCGCCGTCGAGTGCGTCTGGCCAAAAACGCGGGAATTTACTAACCTGCTGACTGACGACGATCACTCTCTACGGATCTCCCCGCATGGACGCGCGAAATCTCAGGTACCTTTTCGAATACGCTCTTTTCTGCGGAGCAGTATTTGCATTGCGATGTCTGCCCGTGCAAACGTCAGTGCGAGTTGCCGACTCGATCGCGTGGTTCATGCATTGCGTTGTGCCTCGTCGAGTGACCCGTTTTCCCGTTGCAGCAGCAAACGTCCGAGCTGCCTTCGGTGAAGAAACATCAGACGAAGAAGTCGACCGAATCATCGGCGCAATGTGGCAGCATCTGGCACGTATGGTGTGCGAAATCATCCAGCTCGAACGACGGTTTCGCCTCTATAACTGCACCGATATCCTCCGCTTCCATCAACGCGAAGAGTGTTGTCGAGCGGTGATTCAGGATCGCCCGGTAATATTCCTGGGCGGTCATTTTGGTAACTGGGAAGTCTCCGTCAACACCTTCGGACATTTCCAGCTTCCGATGGGAGTCGTCGCGCGAGATCTGGACAATCCATGGCTGCATCAATGGTTTCAACGATTCCGGGAAAACACAGGCAACTGGACGATTTCCAAACACGGCGCAAGCACGGAACTCGTTCAAGTTATGGAAGCTCGCGGATACGCATCATTGCTGTGCGATCAGGACGCAGGCCGACGTGGCGTCTTTGTCGATTTCTTTGGTAAGCCGGCATCAACCTTTAAGTCGATCGCGTTGTTGGCACTGCAATATGACGCATTGATTGTTGTCGGCGGCGCGTGGCGATTGCCAGACAATGAACAAATGGAAAGCCGCTGGCGACAGTTTGAACTCATAACCGAGGCTGTAATCGACAGCCGGGATTTTGATGACGCCAACGGTGTCCAAAAACTGACTCAGAGTTTCACAAATGCACTGGAAGCACTGATTCGACGGGCTCCTGAGCAGTATTTCTGGGTCCATCGCCGTTGGAAGACGGCTCCCCAAATCCGCGAAAGGAAAGCGGCAAAGCAGGTGGCCTAAACAGCCAACTTCAGTCTCCGCCTGAATTGTGCAGCGAAGGACAGTGCTAAAAGCGAGATTTCGGCCTGCGCCGCCGCCGCCGTTTATTGCTGAATTCACAGGTCTGCCTTACACTCTCAGGGTACGGTCCACCGCCGTCCCAATGCAGTTGTTGCAACTGAATTGTGATCGGAAAGCAACGACGCGTTTCTGAACGTGCCTTAGCGAGGTCCGACCTCCCATCAATTTGTTCTCGCCCTTCTTCGACAGATCCTCATGATTGCTCGTCGCGAACTGTTTCCCAATATCATTGAACTGAATTATCAGGCCCGCAGACGCTTTGGCTGCTGTGTGTATCTCGTGTTCTCCGATACTGACTGGGCGTTGGTGGACATCGGCTATGAAGACACAGTCGAAGAGCTGATCGACCTTATCCGGAACATGGATTTCCCACTGACAAACTGCCGCTATCTGATTGCGACACATGCGGACGCCGACCACGTGCAGGGGTTCAAACGAGCCGCTGAGCTGCTTCCGAATGCTCAGATCGTCGCTCATCCCGACGCAAAACGAATTCTGGAAGCCGGAGACCGAATTGCGTCGTATGCAGAAATCCCGGCGCAGGAGATTTCTATCGACATGCCGATTCTGGTAATCCAAAAGACGGTCGTTGATGGCGATGTTCTGGAACTGGGAGACCTGAAGCTGGATGTCTGGGACACACCGGGACACGCCACCGGACAGTTGTCTCTGCGACTGAATAACCTGTTACTGTCTGGCGACAACATTTTTCGAGATGGCTGTGTTGGTGGCATCGATGCCCATCACGGATCTGATATCCCCGCATTCATTTCGTCGCTGAAGAGAATTCAGGGAAGCGACGTTGACTGGCTACTGCCCAGCCATGGCCCGGCATTTGGCAACGATCATGCCTTACTTCAATCGACGATTGAACGCCTTGAGGGCTATCAACACATGGCCGATTTCGGTACATGTGCCGTCGACTGGCCGCTACTGGATGAATGGGATGACGAGCTCGCCAAAGGCACGCCGCCTGTCAAATAGCCAGACACCGAATTTGCTTTTCAACACACGCTGACCAATGGAAAACTGACCATGAAGTTAATCACCTGTCTGCTGCTTTGCTGTTCTTCAGTGATCGCAGAGGATTCCAAAATCCCACCATCTCAGTTTACCGCGGACGGACATACCACGGACAAGTTGTCGGTGGTCAAGGAGCGATTGAAAGACGAGACATCCATTCTGCTGGATGTTCGAGAACAAGCAGAATGGAACGATGGTCATCTGGCGCAGGCGAAACTGATCCCGCTAAGTGTCATCAAGACTGGCAATCTCACCAAAGACATGGAAAAGGTACTGGTGAAGGACAAGCCGATTTATGTCCATTGTGCAGCCGGTGGTCGCGTGTTGACAGTTTCGAAGCTGCTGCGTGCGAAGGGCTACGACATTCGGCCGCTTAGGGATGGCTATTCGAAGTTGCTCGATGCCGGATTTGCAAAAGCGAAACCACCCGTTGAGCCCAACGCATCAGTTCCGCAGCCGTAGTGCAGGGACTGTGAGGTTCGTTCGGAAACTGGTGGCGAAAGTCGTCGTCGCAGAGATCGTCTATTTCGAGGACGCCGAGAACGTCGATCCGGTAGACCTTCTAAGGTGCGGCTTTTCGCTACCCCCGATTTCCTGATTCATCCGTGAGTGGCCAACCGTGGCTGATTGAAATCTACCGACATTGTGTCCATACTACGATACTTGTCGCTATTAGAAGAAGAGCCGTTTACTTATTGTTGTGAACGCTACTCGCCCGCGGGAGCAGGCTTTCTTCGATCAAAACGCGTGCCCCGCGGCCATAAGTCAGCGTAATACGCTGTAGCCGACCTGCGTTGCTTGTCGGTCATCACATCACACCCCTGTACTTTCGGAGTTTGCCTGATGAAGAACTGTCTGCTTGCCGTCGTCGTTATGGTTTCCTGGGGATTGACGATGCCTCACGGAGTTTGCCAAGAATCACAGTCGGTGCGAATGGGTACAGGGCTCATGACGTTCGACACAGTGCCTGGTTGGGGACTGGGGGACGACGGTAAGTCCGTCATCGGTGGTACACATGGCGGAGTGGTCGTCGACAAAGCGGGCAATGTTTACACAAGTGCAAACCTGGGCGTCTTTGTTTTCACCCCGGATGGCAAACTGCTTCGCCGGTTCGTTGGCGATGAATATTCGAACATCCACGATCTCGAAGTGCGCGTCGAAGACGAAGGGGAATTCATCTACGGCGCTCGCAACCAGAACGGTGAGGGCATTAAGTTTTACGCCGAAACGGGCGACATTGTGTTGAAGCTGCCGTTTCCTGAAGAGTCGGGGCTTAATCTGAAGAAATTCAGTCCCACGGCAATCACAGTGGCTCCGAACGGCGACATCATCTTGTCAGACGGCTACGCCAGTAATCATATCTTTAAGTTCGACAAGACCGGTAAGTATCTGATGCACTTCGGGACCAAAGGAAATGAGCTGAAACAATTCAATACAGCTCATGGGATGACTTTGGACACACGCTACGAGCCGCCACGATTGCTGATCTGCGACCGCAACCACCAACCCAAAGGACGCCTGCTGCATTACGATCTGGACGGTCACTTTATTGAAGTGGTAATCACAGGGCTGGGGCAACCGACTTCTGTAGCCGTGCAGGGGGACTACGTTTCTGTGCCAGACCTGCAGGGACGCGTTGTGATTCTGGACAAGAGCAACACAATCATCGCTGTGTTGGGCCACAATCCGGATCCCACACAGCGAGGCTTCAATGTTCCACAGGACAAGTGGATTGAAGGCGTCTTTAGCGGCACTCACGGATCATATTGGGACGCAGATGGAAACCTGTATGTTCAGGACTGGAATGTCTCCGGTCGCCTGATGAAGCTGGTGCGCGTTCAGTAAACTAACTCAGGTCTTCAGGTGGAAGTAGCTGTGGATATGTGGCTCGCCTCTAAAATACCAGACCATGTTAGGCCCTTCAATCTGCCAGGTGTCCCACACCTGATCGGAACCGATGTCATACTTGCCATCAAACCATGACACGTGCAGCGTGTCGAGGAATCGCTTGTCTTTAAACGCTGCCAAAGTGGCGTTGACGTCGTCTTCCCGGAACATCGCCAACATCCTGCGTATCGTTTCGACAAACATCTGCTGTTGGTCATCGCTGAGTTCAGAACAGCTTAGGCCTGGCCAACCGGCAGACTTCTTCTTAACGACTGAGTCGGAATTCTCGCTGCGTGGATGACCGGACATAAGTCCCAGTTGCTGTTGCTTGCCGTCGAGAGCCTGAACAAACTCGTTGAACGCTTTTCCCTGATACCAATAGGGATTTCCGGGGTGATCTTTGGTTTCCTTGAACTGGTCCGGAAAGTGTCCGTAGAAAATCGGCGCTCCGCCAAAGCCCTGCCCTTTGTCAGTGTGCGCGTTGCAGCGGCGAGTCACGTGATGTCCTGTATAGATGAACTCAAAATCGTGATCGTCCGGAGTTCCAAAGAATCCGACTGATGGAGCGTTCTTGACCGCTCCGTATTGATCCGTTGCGACCTGCTTGTTCACAGCGTCCTGGTGTTCGGGGCTGTGCAGCGAATCGAAGATCGTTTGAATCATCGCCTGCTGATCGGCGTTGAACGTGCTGGGGATGCGGTGAGCCTTATGAACATACCACCAGTTACTGACATATTGGCGACTTTGGTGATCGATCGGCAGACAAACTTTCTCCCGCTGTTCTTCGTCCAGACTGCGATATAACTGCATCGGCAGGGAGTCGGTTTTCGCCGTGGCATCTTCGCCCAGGCACAACCCTGCCATACGATCCCAACGTGACGTTGCAAACAGACTTGCTGAAGCTGCGGCGGCCTTAAGCAGATTGCGGCGATTCATGTGACGATGCCTGACGGTTCTGGCAAGTCTGCAAACTCGGATCGCCAACTTTACGTTATCCAACATGCTGGCCGAGGTCGGTCGATGGTGGGAGACCGGAACCTCGTTGTTTGAACTTGAGCTCGAGACCATCAAGGAAAAAAAAGACGCACCACGTCTGAAGTTAACCCGACAATTCAACATCCCTATCCCC
>CALFOL010000614.1 GCA_937919915.1 uncultured Planctomycetaceae bacterium | reverse complement strand
GATTTACACGCCGATTTCTCTCCCGAAGTGGGTCCGATTTGCAAGCCGATCTCCATCAGAAGAGAAGTGCGTCACAATACGCGTCGGCCGGGCGGCTGGCATCACCTCGGGATTCATGTGGAATCCACGATTACTCTCGAGTCCCCGCAACGCGTTGCATTCAGAGAACACATTCAGGGCATTGAAGCCGAGTCTGTTAAGTAACCTTAGTTGGCGCTGGGCAGAAACGAGACGTCAAAGCACTCGGCGGCCGTTACGCTGCCGGATTCGATTTCTCCAAGTTCCACGATCTGATCGATTAACGTCTGCCAGCGTTCGGCTGTCATGCCACACGCCGGCTGTCCGTCTTCGGGCGCGCACAGCGGCTTCAACGCTGCTGCTCCAAAAGCCAGTGACTCCAGACTCATCTCTGAGTTGTCCTGATGGATCTTTGCATTGGTTGCAGTCGGGTCGCTCAGATAAGCCAGCCAGCCAGCAGCACTGGCGGTGACCATACTGCGAACAATCTCTGGCTGCTCAGCAATCGCGTCTTCTGTCGTCACAAGGACGCTGGCATAGGGATTGAATCCGATGTCAGACAGCATCAGCACTTTGGGGTCGCCGCCTGCTTCTTTGGCGACGAATGGCTCGCTGAACGAATAGGCTTGCTGTGCAAAATTCTTTTTCAGAATAAACTCTCCAACCTGCCCACTGAATGGCACCATCGTGACATTGGTCAGCGGCAGCGTCTTCTTCATCCACAGTGCAAACGGTCGACTGTCGCTGATCGCCAGTTCGACATTTTTCAGATCCTGCAACCTGTCGATCCCTGACGATGCATGCACCATAATGCAGCGCGGTGATTGTTGCAGTGGAGCAAGGATCGCTACCAACGGTACCCCTTTGGCTCGCCCCAGCACAACAAGGTCTGCGCTCGATATCGCGAAGCGGATTCGCCCGGCAGCCAGTTCCTGAATGACCAGGTTCGGAGCACCCGGCCCTCCCTGCCGAATTTCAACATTCAATCCGGCTTTCAGATAGCCGTCTGATTGCTGTGCGGCCACATAGCCACCGTGCTCTGCTTCTGCGTACCAGTTCAAAGCCAGACGCACGGCAGGCAGGTCTGCAGTGGCCGGATTACTGGATGCCGTCTGTGTGTCTCCACAGCCGACGCACAAGCCAGAGGCCAGAAGAGCGATATAGATACAAGTGTGACGGAACATATGTGCAATTTCTGAAAGGTAAACGTTGCCACCGTGACATGCTTTGGTTGTTGTCAGTTGTGATCCGTGTCCAGGCCACCTGTGCTTCGCGGCTGCAGTTGAGGCGACACAATTCAACCGCGAACCGGCGTGAAATGATACGCTTAAATCGCGACGAAATTCAAAGAATCGCGGAGTCCGCTGGCAACAGGCCCGGGCGCTGCCTCCGCCACATTCGTCACACACATCGAGCCACCGGATTTTCTGCATAACCCCAATGTTCGAGGGTGATTACGAAAGCTGCAGAGACTGATTCAGGAAAATTCTTCGACCGGGGGAATTCCTGATTACCAACCAATTGGCACAGTTGATTCCAGCTTTGTACCATATTTGACGTCTGCGAATATTTTGATCCTCGCAGTTGTCCGAAACGTTCATCCAACACGTCCCGACGCCGCTTCACGGCATTCAAAATAACCAGCTTGCAGGAATCAGATTCATGATCATTGGAAAGATTTGGCGATCGTTTAAGGCTCAGCTTAACAAACTGGCAAACTACTTCTGGACTGTCGACCCTATTGCTCAGATGCAGTATGAATACGATCAGGCGATCGAACAGCTAAAGGGTGGCAAAGAAGGCCTGGCTCAGTACCGAGCTCTGGTTGAACGTGTGGCTCGACAGGTTCAAGGCGACAAAAAGCACGTCGCGCAGCTGGAAAGCAAAGTGAAAGCGTACTTGCAGGCTGGTGATCGAGAAACAGCTTCGAAGTTCGCCCTGGAACTTCAGAAGGCCAAAGCCGAAATGGCCGAAAACGTCGGCCAGCTGGAGATGCACGAAACGGCCTACAACAACAATATCACCAAGATCAAACGTGCCACGGGCAAAGTGGCTGAGATCAAAGAGAAGATTCAGAAGTACGACGCAGAAATCAAGATGAGCCGTGCCGAAGCGGAACTGGCTGATTTGGCTGGCACGTTCAACTTCGACGTCACCACTGATCTCGGACAGATCGAATCCATCCTGCAACAGGAAATCGACACAAATCGTGGGAAGGCGCGCGTGTCAGCCGACCTTTCCGAAGAAGGCCTCGAAGAAATCGAACGCGAAGCCGGTGTCGAATCAGCAATGGCGGACGACGCCCTGAAGCAGTTCGAAATGGAAATGGGTATGATCACGCCTCAGACCGCTAACGTCAGCGAAGCGACGAAAGATCTGGGGCAGCGACAAACCGAAACCAACTAGTCTGTCGTTCATGGAGACTGTTCTACGTCCACGTGCCAGCGCGGGAGGCAGCGCGATGGCACACATCAGGTTTTCGACCCTGAATCGTGCTTCCCCTGGTTCTGTTTTCCAAACACATTCCATACTTCACTCGACAATAAGTTCTTAATGGCTGATTCAGAACTAAAAGCATCAAACCTTGACTTGCCCGATTGGTATCCGGATTGGGCCAGGCAGTTGGCGGAGCTGTATTTTTCGGGAAATTCGTGCTTCTTCATCCTTCACGGCAACGTCAATGATCTGATTCCCTGCGAAGGAAAAGACGGGACGGTGTTCGTTGGCTTAGGTTCGTTTTTGGGGGAGTATCTGTTTGGCCGCTGGGAGATCGTGTTGCAGCACAACCTCAGCAAAGGGCTGCAGGCACTCGCGGGACAGGATGCAGAACGGCATCAGGAAATGATGCGTGAGCTGACGGGCCTCTTCGGGCACTTTCGCAACTGGTCGCGTCAGCCGGACGACATTCTGCTAACGCTAGACCAGATGATAGAACGTTATCTGGTGGAAGCGGATCCTGAGAAACGCAAACGGCTGGCCGTTGTTTTCGACTACGGTCAGTACCTTGTTCCGCCAGGGGATCCGGCTCAAACGTCAGGAACAATCGCTGCTCGCATCGTGCGGTTTCTGGATTGGGCTCGCAACCCTTACATTCGCCGAGTCAATATGGCGTTCTGCCTGGTGTGTGAGAATCTGTCGGAGGTTAATGACCGACTGGTGCAGAGTCCATACGTTGCGACGGTCGATGTTCCGATGCCGGACGAATCTGCTCGCCGACGTTTCGTCGAAACCAAAGCAGACAGCATTGGCGACTCAAAGGGCGACGATAAGTTAACGTCTTTGCAGTTGATCACAAACTCGAACGGGCTGAGTCTGCTAAGTCTGGAACAGCTGCTGTCTCAGGCTGCACGTACGAAGGGTGTCTCCAGTAGACAGTTCCGCCATCTAAAAAAGACGGCGATCGAACGACAGTGCGGCGGGTTTCTGGAATTCGTCGAACCCAAGCACACCCTGGACCTTGTGGTCGGTCACGAAGCCGGTTGTCGACGCCTGCGGCAGGACGCTCAGCTGATCAGCCAGGGAAATTCAGACGCGGCACCGATGGGATATCTGATCTGCGGTCCCGTCGGCACAGGGAAAACGTTTTTGGCAGAGTGCTACGCGGGGTCAATCGGTATCCCCTGTGTGAAACTGAAGAACTTTCGCAGCAAGTACGTGGGCGAATCCGAAGGCAATCTGCAACGCGTGCTGACGGTGCTGCGCAGTCTGGGTCCGGTGATTGTGATCATCGACGAAGCTGACGCTGCATTGGGTGATCGAAATCAGGGCGGTGATTCAGGAACCAGTGGCCGAGTGTTCTCGATGATTGCTCAACAGATGGGCGACACTCGTTATCGCGGTCGTATCATGTGGATGTTGCTGACCTGCCGACCGGATTTACTGCCCATCGACCTGAAACGTCAGGGCCGTGCGGAAGTGCATATTCCGTTGTTCTATCCGGACAACGAGCCGGAAATTCGCAAGATGTTTAAAGTGATGGGGCGCAAGAACGACGTCGCTATCGACCTGGACAACATCACGCTCGACGCCCGCCACCAGGAACTCAGCGGTGCAGATATCGAAAGCGTCGTGCTGACCGCTCGACGCATTGCTCTGGTCGATGGACGCAAAACAGTTACAAAAGAGGATATTGAAAAGTCACTGGGCGAATTCATTCCATCAGCTCAGGGATTGGAAAAGGACATGCAGGAAATCGCTGCCGTTCTGGAATGCACTCAGATGGATTTTCTAAACGCCGAATGGCGAGAGGTTCTGGAGTCCGAAGGCGGACGTTCGCAGTTGCAGCAGCAGCTGACCAAAATGAGACGTCTTGTCGAACAACTTTAATCACGAAAGCAAAACACCATGACTCGCAAAAGCTGGATTGATCCCGATACCAACGAACCACTGATCGACGAATACGCTAAGCAGCTGGCAAGCTTTGTTCGCGCGTTCGAAGATGGCGTAATTTCTGACAAGGAAATAGCCGATCAGGAAGCTCGCCTGGTGACTGTCATGAAAGACGTCGAAGAAGGTCTCGACGACGCTGCGCACGCAAAAGTCACCAGACTTCTGTGTGAACTGAATGCGTACGACATCATGCATTTCACTTACGAAATGCAGAAGTCGCGTGCAGCGATGTTCCGCGGTTAGGCGTTAGCGGTCGAGTCATCCTCCACTCGTTCGTAGCGAAAGTCGCAGAGCGACGGCACGTGGCAGCCTCGGGTTTTAACTCAAGGACCTTTTCGAAAACTGGACAACGCCGCGGAGTGGCGACATGTGGACTAACTACATGTTTCGTCGCTCCGCGACTCGGAATGCTCCCAGTCGACACTTTGTACCCGTAGTACAGCGGGCTCCTTCGTGGTGAAACAATTCACCCTTCGCGTCCGTAGATCACATGCCTCCTCCCACGCACCTGCTTCGCAACTGCTGGTTTCTGGCTGGCCCAACGGCTGTAGGAAAAACGGCGATCGCTTTGAGCCTGGCGCGCCAACTGAACGCCGAAATCGTTTCTATGGATTCAATGGCGATTTATCGCCGCATGGAGATCGGTACCGCCAAGCCAACCAGTTCCGAGCGGGCTCAGGTTCCCCATCACGTGATCGATGTGGTGAATCCTGACGAAGAGTTCAGCGTTTCGGAATATGTGGAGCATTCATGGGCGGCAATCGTCGACATTGTCGACCGTGGAATGACACCGCTGTTCGTCGGGGGTACCGGATTGTATTTGCGATCCATGTTACGCGGTGTATTCGATGGCCCTGAAGCCGACTGGGATCTCCGTCGGGAACTCGAACAGCAGTTGGCAGAACGCGGCGCAGAATGGCTTCATGCAGAACTGCGAAAGGTCGATGAAGTCACGGCTGCTCGCCTCCACCACAACGATGCCAGGCGGGTTGTCCGGGCCATCGAAGTCTTTCGTGTCACTGGTGTGCCGCTGTCGCAACAGCAGAACCATCCGCCACTACCGCCTGATCAGCGTCCCGCTGCCGTGCTGTGGATCAACCCGCCACGGGCATGGCTGCATGATCGTATCAATCGTCGTGTCGAGATCATGATGGAACTGGGGCTTCTCGAAGAAACGCAGCTGCTGCTCCAGGAGTCTCCGCCACCAGGCAGAACGGCTCGGCAGGCTTTGGGTTATCGAGAAATCATCGCTCACCTGGAAGGCAGCCAGCCGCTCGATAAATGCGTGAAACAGATCAAAACCGGAACGCGCCAATTTGCAAAACGGCAGCACACCTGGTTTCGGGGCCTCGAAGAATGTCGCAGCGTTTCGATTCAGGGTGATGAATCCGTGTCGGAATTGACGCAGCTGACGCGGGACGCCGCACGGTCGGCGCCAGCTGAGGGCGACTGAACGATTGAAACGTCAAATCGCCTTCAACCAGTCACCAACTTCCCTAATGCCCTCGTCTACAGCGGCGAAATCGTCGGTCGTGACCGGCAGCAGGTCAGACT
>CALFOL010000613.1 GCA_937919915.1 uncultured Planctomycetaceae bacterium | reverse complement strand
AAATCGGTCTTGCGGGTGATATGACACGAACGTATCAAATGTTCGTGAAAGCGTGTGAGCAGTTTCCGATCGCTGCGCGACACGCCTTCTCCGAAGACGTGCCACCCGATGACCTGTTTTGTCGCAAAGGACCAGTAACTTTCAAGGCCAATCGCCGTCATCGCTGCAGAATAGATGGTGGCACCTTGTTGGTTTCATGGCATTTGCGGGCCTTCTCAAGGCTGGCAACGGGATCACTGCTTCCCAACCTGTTGAAACGGCCAAACAACTATCAAGTCTTCGCATGCCTTCGTGACAAACTGCGTTATAACACCCTGTCCTGCAAGCTCGCCGTCAGTCGCCCAACACGCAGTTGACTCGGAATCTTCAACAAACGTTCTTCACGATCAAGCGCCGCAAGATAAGGTCGCAGCACAGCTGCGAATTCCTGCCCGGCAGGCAGGAACGACCATTATGTCAGACATTGTTCTCACCACTTTGAACGCCAGGTATTGGCACAGTTCCTTTGGGCTGCGCTATTTGCTGGCGAATATGGGCGAGCTAACAGAGCAAACCAAAATGCTGGAATTCGGTATCGGTGATCGGCCCGTCGATATCCTGTCGACTCTGTTGGAACAAAACCCGCTTATCGTTGGCTTTGGAGTCTACATCTGGAACATCGAGCCCATCGCCAAACTGGTTGCCGACCTGAAACAAGTTCGCCCCGAAATCATCATTGTGCTGGGTGGCCCGGAAGTCAGCTACGAAACCGACGACCAGCCAATCGCCCAACACGCCGACTATATCATCACTGGCGAAGCGGACATCGAATTCCCCAATCTTTGCCGGCGACTTCTAAGTGGCGCTGAGCCCCCTGCGAGCAGTGCATCGCGCGAACTCCAAATCCTGTCGCCGATTGGCAAACACACACAAACACAGATCATCCACGCCGCCGTTCCACCGTTGCCAGACATTCGGCTTCCGTACGATCTCTACCACGACGAAGACATCGCTCACCGCGTGATCTATGTCGAAGTTTCTCGCGGCTGCCCGTTCACTTGTGAATTCTGTCTATCGGCCCTGGACATTCCCGTCCGACTGTTTGATCTCGACCAGTTTCTGGCGGCCATGCAGTCGCTGCTGGATCGCGGCGTCCAGCAATTCAAATTCGTAGACCGTACGTTCAACCTGAACATGCGCGTCAGCAATGCGATTCTGGAGTTCTTCCTGGACCGCTATCAACCGGGCCTGTTTCTGCATTTCGAAATGATCCCCGACCGTCTGCCCGATACCTTGCGAGATCTGATCGCAAAATTCCCCGACGGCGCACTGCAGTTTGAAATCGGCGTCCAGACCTTCAACGACGATGTCGGAGAACTGATCAGTCGTCGCCAGGACAACAACAAGCTCGCCGAAAACTTCCGCTTCCTCCGCCAACAAACGGGCGTCCACATCCATGCCGACCTGATCATCGGCCTCCCCGGCGAAACGCTCGAAAGCTTCGCCCAGGGATTCGATCGCCTGGTCGCTCTCGACCCACAGGAAATCCAGGTCGGCATCCTCAAACGACTCAAGGGCACACCGATCATTCGCCATGATACCGAATGGGAGATGGTCTACAGCGACCATTCCCCCTTCGAAATCCTCAGCAACCGTCTGCTCGACTTCGCCACTATTCATCGTCTGCGACGCTTCTCAAGATTCTGGGATCTGATCGCCAACAGCGGCAACTTCCGTGAATCAACGCCGCTGATCTGGCAACACGATTCCCCGTTCGAATGCTTCTTCCAATTCACCAACTGGATCCACGGCGTCGAACAACGCACTCACGGCATCCCCCTGGCGAAACTCTCAGAACGCCTGTTCGAATTCCTCACCACGCAACGCAACATCCCCGCCGAACAAGCCGCACTGTCACTCTGGACCGACTACGTCCGCGGCGGCCGTCGCGACCAACCCGCCTTCCTCCGAAAGTTCAACCTCCCACCCCACCACGAAATCACCGAACCCTCCTCAACCCTCCCCGCACGCCAATCCCGCCACCATTGAGAAACGCAGGGCGTTTCATCTCTGTGGCGTGGAACGACAGGAGACTGCGACAGAAAGCGGAATGCGCCGAGGGAGCCCGACGTAGACGTCACTCTCCGAGTGACGAACTTTGCGGTATCGCACCTTTGGCATAACAAGTTGCGTTCACCGTCATTCAAGACATCCGAAACCGCAACTCCGAACCACAGCATTCGCCGAATCTCAGATCACGGCGACAGCAATTCGTTCGCAGAGTGATGCCGTTCCGCAATGTCCGTCACTCGGAAAGTGATGACGACTTTAGGGAAACAATGCCGTCGGTTGCTTCGTAGGCGAAAACCCTGCATCCTGTCTCAAAGCCTCACCTCCAACCCCCCTACGGTTCAGAGACCCCGCCATGAAGCGTTCGCACTGCCTGACATCACTGGGAATCGCCATCACAATGCTACTGCCGGGGCGCGTCACCGCCGACGATCCGGCGACCATGATCGCACTGCAGCAATACCCCGCAGCCCAAAAAGTGTTCGCTCGCCGAATGTTTCTGGCGTCGACAGAGTTAACACGATTCAGACTCGCCAACCTGGATGCCCACCTGATTGTCGGTCGCGTCCAGCTCGAAGGTAAGGACGACCCGGAGACCGCTCAATCACAAATGCTGATTGGCGAAGAGGGATTCTTTGTCGAAGTTATTAGCGATGTGCGCGTTCCCGTCGAGTTTCGCCGTCATCAGTACAAGCCGCTGAATTTCGTCATCCCGAAAGAAAAAATCCCGGACGTTGACACCGTTATCGACGTGGGCGTCGTACAGATGCAGCGAGCGTCTTCCAGTCAACGGGGAACGGTCACGGGGATATTGAAACTCGAAGGCGGCGGAGATCCATCGAAGACCTCGGTCGTCCTGAACATTCGTACGAACCCGCGGCCGAATACTCCGAGCGGAGGAACAGAAGGCATCGACCGCAAGCACAAACGCATCCCCGGCAAGGTCAAGGAAGACGGAACGATGACGTTCGAATCGTTAAGCGAAGGCGACTACTACGCAGAATTCAGGAAAGAAGGCTTCATCAAGACAATTCGTCCCATGACCGTTTTCGAAGGCCAGAATACGGCCATCGGTGTGCTGCTGTTGGAACAGCCTCGCAAGATAAAACTCGAATACGTCAACGCCAGAGACCCCGCGAAGACCTTTGTTGCCGCAGAGAAAAAGACAACATCATTTGCAGCAGGCCATCGCTGGAAATCTCGCCCGGAAATCTATGCCTGGGACCTTAAGTTCACTCAGGTTGGCGTTCAGCTCGCGCCACCGACCATGTTTGATGATGGATCCGGGCCCGGGACATCTCGATGATTTCATGAACGGACCCTTCGAAGTCGACAATGTCTCACTAAACAAAGTCCCACCGGTGTCAGGGCATGTTTCCACCGCCGCTTCAAACACCACGTGCTGTTCAGTGTCGAGGTGGACCACAACCGCCAATGTGCCAAAGCGTGTGTTGATTTCGCAGACGAATCAATTCGTGTTGTCGGCGAGTTCCAGAACCTGCGGCGTAATCACCATCAGCGTGTCCTGACTCATCGTCCCTGTTGCGGTGTTCTTGAACATTCGCGAAACATAGGGAACACCTTTCAAGAACGGACGTTCAACGGTCGCCGTAATTTCATCTTCGAATCCCCAAATGGCTCTGCAACGGCCTGCGGGAACCACAGCGGAAAGCTGAATATTGGAACTGCGGATCTGAGGTACCTGAACTTTCAGATCATTCGGCCCCGCGACCGCAGTGCGGACGTCCAGCAGGTCCGACAAACGGATTTGCAAATCCAGTCGGACGGCACCACCGGCTTGCATGGTGGTCTTCATCATAATCTGTGTGCCCTCAACAAAGGTGCGGATTATTGCGGGGTTGTTCTTGTCCTCGGGTGTCACGCCGACAACAAATGGACGCTGTATCGTGTCCTGAACCGTGGCTTCCTGGCCGTCAAACAGAGTCACCTTTGGCGCGAACATCACGTTCGATCGGGCATCTTCCTGAAATTTTTGAATCAGTGTCTTCTTCTGCGCTTCAGTGAGTGTTTCAGCGAATACCGGCTCCTGACTTTCGACAACTTTTCTGGCCGAGACCAATTGAATGCCGCCCGCATTTCGCAGTTACTGATCCGTTACGCCAGGCAAGCTGAGTTCCGATGTCTGTACCGCGGACCGAATCACAGCATTCGGGAATGGGCTGTTCGCTCGCTCATGCGGCGCAGTCAGAAAGATCACTTCGACCTGAATTCGCGAATTGTCCTCCGGAAACGCATGCCCGGATGGGACGGGAGTCAGTCGTGACTGCGTCGTATCCTGAGCAACAGTGGTGGCTGTCAGAACGCATAGCAGAAAAAAGCAACGCATCGGGAGTCCTTTCCGTCCGGGACCAGTCCTGGAAATCGCATGTCCGTGACGCGGTACGATACCTGAGCCATAAGCAACCTGTCAACGTCGCCTTTCGCAATGCGTTGCGTGCAAAGTACGAAGACGAC
>CALFOL010000612.1 GCA_937919915.1 uncultured Planctomycetaceae bacterium | reverse complement strand
AAAACCACCATCCACAAAAATATTTCCTAAACCGAGTGCCATTGGGTTCACGCCCGCGAGCGAGTACCGTTCACAACAATAAGTAAACTGCTGTAGCGGGTTAAACGGCGGATTCCCGTTCAGGCACAGTTCAAATGTAAAAGTCCCGATCGAGGCGACAAAAGTAACACTTCTGTCGCCTCGTTGGGGCTCTTCGATCGCTGGACGCCTGGTATCGCTGGCGAGTTTCGTTCACAGGTAGGACATAAGCGGTTCTAAAATGTCGGCGCTGGAGGAACAGCACTGAACGTTTCTGGCGCTGGCGGCACTTCCAGTCCTGTTGCTGTGCTGACGCCGACGTCTTCCATCAGGTGATGCAGCGTGTCGACGGCATTCTGCAGCTTGGTCACGATGCCCAGTGAGCCGATCTGACGTCGAGGAATACGACTCCATCCACGGACGTCGTCTTCGATGTGATGCAGCAAAGCGTCTGCGCCGCCCAGTCGCTGAGTAACTGTCGCGCGATCGTAGTTGTGTTCTGCGGCATGAATATATTGAGCCGTCTGAAACAGGGTATATGCTTCCGTGTACGTTCCCTGAAACCCCGGGTTGTGAGAGTAATTGTAGTACAGATCCAGGGTCAATTCGGTCATCAGAAGCTCAAGCTGAGCTGCCAGTTCGTCGGTGTGCGTATAGCCGCCGAACACAATTTCTGACGGTGCTGGCGGTCGTTCAACGGTCTGGCGGTAGTGAGAATGGTGCGGATGAACACTCACATGGGGACGAACGTAAGCCGTGCGATGATAGTAGTCTGGCGTAATGATGATCTGCCGAGCTCGCGAACATTGTGCGTAGGCGTTTGTCGAGATCATCAGGCCGGCGATCGCGAGCAGTACAGTGCGTTGAATCGTCATGGTTCAGAGTCCTGTTTCGAGGTGGTGAGGAAGAGGAGAAACTGAAACCGCTTTGAGATGGCTCGTCCTTGAGTCGCGTTTGGCTTCAGGAAAGAGTACCAGCGATACACGTGCCAAAATACTCAGCGATTCCTGAACCCTATACGCCGCAACAGGTTACGCTGTCTCGTCGGAGCTCACGATGTGCCCCCGTTCTGTCGCGAATCCGACATGCGCGTCGTCATGATGACGGCGGTGCGTCGACGGCTCTCCGGACGTCTTCGGCAGGCGTTGGAACGCGTTTCAGCAAACTTCGATTATCATTCCGAGCAGCAGGGCATTCCTGGCGATGAATCTGCTTCGGCGCTGCGGTTTGCTCACCTCCTAAAGCCAACTACAATGCTTCACGTATGAAGCTCGCCTTCGAACCGATCTGGCCATGGCCATTTGTCATCCTCGCGTGTCTCGCCATGATCGGCGTCGTCGCAGCAGGGTATCCACGCCGCGTAAAACACCTGCCGGTACGATGGCAACAAATCCTGCTGGCGATCAGGATTTTGCTGGTGCTGCTGATGGGACTGTGGCTGATGCGGCCACTGGTGACGCGTGAGACCGACAACAAGTCGGGAGGCGTTCTGTATGTCGTACTGGATGCCAGCCGCAGTATGAACACCCCCGATGCGGCTGGTGGAGTTTCACGTCGCGCGGAAATTCTGCAGCTGCTGGAAGAAGCCCGACCGCTGCTGAATGACCTGAAAGAAACGGTTGAAGTACGTTTTCGTGACCTGGCAGATGGTCTTGTGCCCGCGGACCCAGAAGACCCGTTGGCTGTTGTCGACGGACAGATGACGGCGATTGGCTACGGGCTGAATCAGTTATCCGAAGAATCGAAAGGCGAAAAGGTCGCAGCCATTCTGTTTTGGAGTGACGGCAAGCAGGCTGCCAGCGGCAAACGCAACCAGGACGCGATTCAGGAAGCTCGACTGATCGGCCGTAAGCAACGCCCGATTTACACCGTTCCGGTGGGGAGTTCTGAAGTCGCGTCGACTACTCTGGATGTCGCCGTCAGCGAGCTCGATGTTCCCCACGATGTTTTCGTCGGCAACGTGGTCCCCATTAGGGTTCGCGTCCGCACATTCGGAGCCGAAGGTCAGGAACTACGAATTCGACTGTATGCTGAAGACCGATCGGGAATTCCCAGTGGCAAGGCCGGCACCATGGAAGCGATTCCGGGGAACATCGACAACGTCACCGTGTTCGCTCACCAGCCGCGTGGACCTGTCGAAGACATGATAGTGAATCTGCAGTTTGTTCCCGATAAAAAGCATCTTGGCGAAATCAAGATCGCTGTCGTTGCGGAACCACTGAATGGCGAGGTTCGTCTGACCAACAATCGCGTGGAAACCATTGTTCGCGTGCGTTCTGGCGGGATTCGAGTCGCGTACTTCGACAGTCTGCGAGCAGAGTTCAAATGGCTCAAACGCGTGAACCGCAACAATCGCATTCAGCTTGATGCGAAATGGCTGAAGGGCGGTGACAACATCGACAAAAACACGTTCGACGAATCGTGGTTTGATCCCAGTGAACAGAAGTACGATGCGTTCATCATCGGTGATGTCCCAGCGGCCGCATTTGGTGAAGAGCGGCTAAAGCAGATGGCTGCGTGTTGTGATCGCGGTGCCGGTCTGATGATGATTGGGGGAGCACACAGCTTTGGTCCGGGTGGATACAACAATACACCGCTGGCACAACTGTTGCCGATCGACATGCAGGAAAGTGATCAGCAGCTGACAGCTGACATTCAGATGATTCCCGCCCGCGTGACGCTCACGATTTTGCAGATCGCGGCACCAGATCAGAATCTGGCAATGTGGAACGCGCTGCCACCGCTGACCGGGGCGAGTGTGTTACGTGTGAAGCAGGGGGGAGCTGCTCAGGTACTAGCGACGTCTCCTACGAATATGCCGTTACTGGTTTCGCAAAGCACGGGACGCGGACGGGTACTGGTGTTTGGCGGCGACACCACGTGGCAGTGGGCCATGCATGAAGACTGGGCCGTGGAGGCTCATCAGCGATTCTGGCGACAGCTGATTTACTGGGTCACGAAAATGGACTACGACGGCGAATCACCGTTGTGGGTCAATGTTGAGCCTCGCGATCTTAATCCCGGTCGGGTGGCGGAACTGTCATTTGGAATGCGTGATCAGAACGGCTTGCCGCTTAGCGGAGTCAACTACCAGGTCAACGTGCAAACACCGGAAGGGGAAACGGAAGTAGTCACGCCGCGGACTGTGGATGCTCATGGCGCGGCGGATTATCAGGACACGCTGTTGCCAGGAGACTATTGGGTGAACGTCAAAAACGCGAGCACCGATGGTCAGGGCACGCTATATGCGAGCACGCGTTTTTTGGTGAATGCGCGTGATCCCGAACTGGATAATCCGGCAGCCGATCCAGGACTACTGCGAGAAATTGCCCACGTCAGTGGCGGCGATTTTCTAACATCAGAAACCATGATCGAGCGATTAGAAGACTGGGCGGCGAATGGTTTGCCGAGTCTGGATTCGAAGCAATCCGAACGCATCAACTTGTGGGACAACTGGTTCAGCCTGCTGTTGTTTGTCGTCCTGTTGGTTCTGGAGTGGTTCTTCCGCAAGAAACGCGGTCTGGTTTAGAGCGGTTTAACCACACCAGGCACGCAGCGCGAGCGAATTGAAAACCACAGCCTCACGAAGACTCATCAGGCCGCAGAGTAATTTACGAGAAACGCAATATCGACATCCGGGTGATGGACGCGAGCGATTTCCCCGAGGGCATCTTTGACGTCGAGAAAACCGTCAAAGATGCGGAAGCTGCCGGCATGGCCATCGACGTCAGATAACGACGACAACTAGACCCAGAACAAGCGACCCGAGTGTTGTGGTTTGTGGAGAAAATTGGCGCAGGGACTTCCCGTTGACGAGCAGGGCTCGTCGTTGATTGGTCGGGAGTTTCGGTGGTTGCGGGTTCGATGTCTTTCGGGGCTGAGCGGTGACGGCAAAGTATCAGGACGTCCGAATCCTGACTTCGTTGAACCGGAGAACGCGCCGCCGTACGCGAGAGGCTCCGGTCCACCTCTAAAGTTGCAGCGATTCCACCAGTCGCCAGAACACCGGCTGCATGTTGTTGCCGTTCAGCAGGCGGTAGATTGTGCGGCGACTCGTCCGCACGATCTGGCAGGGAATGCGAATCACGGCCGTCACGA
>CALFOL010000611.1 GCA_937919915.1 uncultured Planctomycetaceae bacterium | reverse complement strand
CTATTAGCTCGATCGCAGAAATATGCGATCGATTTGCACCTCCACAGGTACGTAAACATCCTGACTGAGGATCCGCAAATCGAAGTCGTCGGAAAAGCCTCCAATGGGGCCGTCAGGAAGCATGGCGGTGCGAGTGCCATCAGCAGCAATCGCGTAAACAAGAGTACTTGTCAGCCAGCAGATGTTGAACCAACGCTTCTTCCCAGACGATTTTCCTCGTTTCCTCGTTTCCGCAACCAACCAACTCCCAGACCCACTGTTTTGACGAACCGGGCTTGCTTTGTAATAACACGTGCATCTTAATGGTATCGCTATTTCGGCAACCGCGCTCTGTTTTGAGCACGCCGTCCCTCCAATCATCCCCGCCTTGTTGTTTCTCATGAATCGCTTCCATCTCGTGTTTGTGACCGCCGTACTAAATTTGAGTTTATTGTCGTTCTGTCCTGCTACCGGTTTGGCCCAGGACGCCGTCTATGAGCCCAGTCGATTCGAACCGACGGTTCTGGCGAACGGGCTGCTGCGACCGATGGAACTGGAGGTCGCAGCGGATGGCACGATCTTCTTTATTGAACTCGAAGGGCACATTAAAGCCATCGATTCAGTCACACGTGCTGTGCGTGACGTCGGGCAGGTGAAGGTCACCACAGAACAGGAAAATGGGCTGATTGGATTCGCACTGGATCCTCACTTCGCGACCAATCAGTGGGTGTATTTGCAGTACTCACCGCCCGAATTCACGGGACAGCACATCAGCCGCTTTACGCTGGTGGATGGGCAGCTGGATCTGAGTTCAGAGAAACTGCTGTTCAAATACGAAGAACAGCGCAAGCAATGCTGCCATCACGCGGGCGCTTTGGAGTTTGGCCCGAATGGCGATCTGTATTTTTCGACCGGCGACAATACGAACCCGTTTGATGATTCCCAAGGTTACGCTCCAATCGACGAACGTCCTGATCGAGAACCCTGGGATGCTCAGCGCACATCAGCGAACAGTCGCAGCAGCAACGGCAAGATACTTCGAATTCACCCCGAATCTGATGGGACTTATACCGTGCCGAAAGGCAATTTGTTTCCTGCTGACGGCTCGAAAGGGCTGCCGGAAATCTATGTCATGGGATGCCGCAATCCGTGGCGTATTTCTGTCGATCAGAAGACGGGGTTTCTGTACTGGGGTGACGTCGGACCTGATGCAGGCGGCAACAACGAACGGGGACCTCGCGGTCATGACGAAATTAACCAGGCCCGTACTGCCGGCTTCTTTGGGTGGCCGTATTTTAATGCAGACAATCAGCCCTATGCGGATGTGAACTTTGCAACCGGAGAAATTGGAGCGTTGTTTGATCCGCTCGCTCCGATCAATGAGTCAGTCAACAACACGGGCGAACGCAAACTTCCGCCAGCTCAGCCTGCATTTATCTATTACCCGTCTGCGGACTCCGAGAAATTTCCGGAACTGGCCAACGGAGGTCGCACGGCCTGCGCCGGGCCGACTTATCACTTCGATCCTTCAACACAATCGACGACGAAGTTTCCGGCAGGACTGGACAAGGTTCTGTTCATCTATGAATGGTCGCGGCACTGGGTGAAACTGGTTCATCTTGATGAGGACTATCAGGTTGCAACAATTGAACCGTTCCTCCCCGACTACAAGTTCGCGCGACCCATTGATATGCACTTTGGCCCGGATGGGGCGTTGTATATGTTGGAATACGGTGAGACCTGGGGCGTCAACAAAGACGCTCGGCTGTTGCGTATCGACTATATCAGAGGCAACCGCACTCCGGTCGCGATGGCCCGAGCCGAAAACAACATCGGTCGGCATCCACTGACCGTTTCGCTGTCGAGCGAAGGCAGTTTCGACAAAGATGGCGATGATCTGAAATGGGAATGGCGGCTCATCGATACGCTTGCTCCTGACCAGCCGGCGAAAACGATTTCCACGGAAGCCAATGCTACGGTGACGGTTACGGAACCCGGCGTTTACAACGTTGAGCTTGTGGTGACGGATACTGCCGGCGCCTTTCGGACTGCCGCTGTGCCGCTGCTGGCCGGCAACGCGCGCCCGACAGTGAAGTTTGCTCATCCTCAAAGTGGTGATTTCTTCGACGCGGCCGCACCGATCAAATACGAAATTCTGGTGCGGGACGCTGAAGACGGCACTAACGATGAAGATGCGGTGGACAACGACGAAGCCGAATTCATTGATTCCGATTCGCCTGGTCGAGTTGCCGTGAACGCGAAACATGCTCCGGAACCGTTTTCACTGGCCGGCCCTGCGAGTGGCGGATCCGACAACGATCCCCCTGGCCTGAAGCGAATGAAGGGCAGTGACTGCTTCAACTGTCATGCGGTCGATCAGAAGCGAGTCGGCCCTCAGTTGATCGAGATTGCGAACAAGTACCGTGGCAAGCCTGACGCGCTGGAAGCGTCGGCACAGCGAGTCACGAAGGGCTCGACAGGCGTCTGGGGCAAGATTCCGATGATTCCTCACGGACATCATTCGCCGGAAGAAGTGCGAGAAATGGTCGGTTGGATTTATAGTCTGCAGCCCAGTGGGCTGTTGCGAGTCTTCAACGGATTTGTTGGAACGGTTCCGGTCTCGAGTGAGGAAGCAGCTAAGCCGGGGCACTATCAGTTAGACGTCAACTACACCGACCGCGGTGCCGGAACGGTTCCTGCGCTGAATGCATCCGCCAGCGTTTATCTACGGCCTCGACTGGCTGAAGCGGAGTCCGCTGACGAAGTGAACGGGCCACAGAAGCTGGGTTCCGGTAACGCCAGTGGTGGCAGTTTTGTGGGAGCCATCAATCACGGCCACACGCTACGCTTCAACAGCATCAACTTTGATCAAGTGGAAACCGTGAAGCTGAGAATCGCCTCGGCCGGTTCGGGCGGTGCCATCGAACTTCGGGCGGACCAACCGGACGGTGCTCTGCTGGCCACCATCGACGTCGAAGTGAACGGCAGCTGGGAAGAGTTCTACGACCGCACAGTCACGCTCGACAAAATGCCGCCAGCGACCGATGATGACCAGGCCAGCGTGCTTACTGGTCGCCACGACCTGATCGTTGTGTTCACTCACCCGAACAAAGCCAGCGGCCTGATGAATCTTGATTCATTGCAGTTCGTTGCAGAGCAACAATAGAGCGAGTTACGAATTGTTGCGGTGATGCTTGTAGCTGCATTCGCCAGAACGCGGACGGTGCCACAAATTCGCATCCTGACGACGGCCGCTATGACCATAAGAAACGGTACACCGCCTGATTAGACCAACTTACCTCTTGTTGTGGACGGTTCTGGCTCGCGGGAACCGGCTCACGCAGGACGAAACGCGTCCTACGCGGCCACAAGTCAGCTAAATTCGCTGTAGTTGAAGAGTGAGCTGACATGCAGTCACCTTTGCCTTGATGGACGTACTTTCCCGATCCAAATCACGAATAATGGTAGAGGATGTAATCGCCAGGTTTAAGGCCTGCTTATTGCTGTCTGGCTGCGTTTATGATTTGCGTCTTCCAAAACGAAAACAGCGGCACGGTTCTTTCGAACAGTGCCGCTGTCTGGTTTGGAAATTTGAAATTGTTTCCTGCTATTCATCATACTTCAGCAGGAACTTCGGGTTAATC
The DNA here is from genome assembly GCA_937919915.1 of uncultured Planctomycetaceae bacterium. Lineage (GTDB taxonomy): Bacteria > Planctomycetota > Planctomycetia > Planctomycetales > Planctomycetaceae > Fuerstiella. The sequence continues at coordinate 501 of CALFOL010000611.1, read as the reverse complement.
ACCTTGAAGCTCAAACGTCCGCCAAGCGTTGGTTCGTATTCTTCCACCAAGGGGCGGAACACAATACCTTCACGTTGAACATCCTTGTTCAGCACACTCTTGCCGATCGACAATTCGACGAGTTCGTCGACCGAATGCTTAAGTTCGATCGCACCAACATCCGGTACTGCAGTCAGGTTCACGTAGTCCAGCATCCTGCGGAAATCGGAATGGTCGACACACCGCAGGTCTTCAACACTGATCATTCAGATCCAGCGAACGGGCCAACCGAGTCGTTGCGTTGGCATCGTCTGTTTCGTCTATCCAGAGATTGCGACTGCAGATTCCGAATTCTCCGTCTCTTAGAAACGCAGTGAACGATGAGCCGTCGACTTTTTCCGTCATCACGAATGTTTGCCCGCGATGTTCCTCCAGCACGGTTTCGAGAATCTGCACGCGAGTCTCGTCTGTCTTCGACAGAAAGTCTGGGAACGGCCCTTTGATTCTGCCGCTCAGTCCTGT
>CALFOL010000610.1 GCA_937919915.1 uncultured Planctomycetaceae bacterium | reverse complement strand
AACAAACGGGAATCCGGCAATCACCTTTACTGCGGGCGACTCAGCAGCAACAGTTGCCGGGCGTCTGAGAACCGCCATTAACACGGCTCTGTTTTCGGGTCCTGGCGTGAGTGGAGTTCTGGCCGGTGACGGCGTGACAGTCAAGGGCAGCGTGTTTACACCGACCGTGACTCTGAACGTCACCGGTGGCGTCGGTGTGACTGCTGGGAACGCGACTCAACTGCGTGACACCGTGCTGGTTTACTTCAACGAAGACCCACTGAATCAGGCAGACGCAGAAGATCCTCGCTTCTACCGGTTGTTTGACACGAGGGGCACATTGACCCCTGGCGACGATTCTGTGTTTTTGCCCCAGTCAATCACGTATGATTCAACCAATAACTACGCCATTCTGAAGTTCCCAACAGACCTGCCCAACGCAACGTATTCGCTGACGATAGGCACTTCGAACGAGCCTGGGTCGACGATCGCATCAGCCAGCAATGTTGGCACGTTGTTCGCAACCACCAACTTTCGGCAAAGTGGTTATGTCGGTGATAGTGGAAACACGGACGTCGACCTTTATCAGGTCACCCTGGAAGCGGGGGCCGACCTGACGGTCACTGTCACGCCGGATGCCAGCCTGGACGCTGCGGTTCGTTTTTTCGACGCCGATGGAACGCCAGTTGGCGCAGTTGGAGTTGTGGATGCCGGTGGTGGTGTTGAAACGTTTACCTTTACGGCGCCAGCTGACGGGACGTTCTTTGTCGGAGTTTCCGGATCTGGATATACCGATTACAACGCAGTCAATGGCACCGGCACCGACAACGCCGCGGCCTCAACCGGCGCTTATGTGCTGAATATGGCGGTTACGAATTCGATCAGCACAAGCGACGATAACTCAAGTTTTGCTACCGCGACGGACCTTGGCGTTTTGGGAAGTAGTGGTCAGATTCTGACCAGCCAGATTGAACCACAGGGAATCGCTCAACCAGCTTATCCTGGTGGGTCGGACGAACCAGGGCACCGTGAGATTCCAGCGGAATCGCACGGCGCTGGTGCGGGAACAGCCTCAACTGCGCCGGGAGCCATTGGTACAGTGCAGTACCATTTCCCGGGTTTCTACGGCAACACACCATCGGGACAGCCACGATTTAATGAAATCACGGAAAACCAAAAGCAGCGGACGCGGGAAATCTATGAGCTCTACGGCAAGCTGTGGGGCTTTGAAGTTGAAGAAACCGTCAACAGTGGAACTCCGATCATCACTGGTGATATTCGTGTCTTTAACCCGACATTTCCTTTGGGAGTCAGTCTTAGCGTTGTGTTGATGGACGGTTCGCAGGACTGGGGTAACAGCGAGTATGGTGGCTCCTGGTTCAATACTGCGTTACACGAAATTGGTCACACGACTGGTTTGTTGCACAGCTACGATCTGCCATCCGTTCAGGGTGGGTCGTTGAATGCAGAAGACCAATTCCCTGGCTCTGTCGATATTTCGCATGGACTACGAGTTAATCGTCCGGATGCAACTGACATCGACCTTTACGAATTCGAAGTGACGGCGGCTGGTAAGTTCACTGCGGAGATCGTTGCGGAACGTCTGCTGGCTGCGTCGACCGGCGGAAACAAGCTAAACTCTGCCCTGCGTTTGTATCGTGAAGATCCCGTTAACGGCCGAGTGCTGATCGCACAGAACGACGATTACTTTGCTGACGATGCGTACATTGAACTTGAGCTGAAAGAGGCCGGGACGTACTTCATTGGCGTCTCAGCCTCCGGAAACACAGACTACGATCCTACGATTTCGGATTCGGGATTTGGTGGTACCTCAGATGGTGTCTATGAACTGCGGATGAACTTCGAAACCGCCACAGTTGCGAGTCTCCGCGATGCTGACAACGCGCCGAACCCGACCGACGGCACGGCATTTGATGGTGACGGAGATGGCACGCCCGGCGGCGACTTTGTCTTTTCGTTCCGCAGTGACAATACGATTTACGTTGACAAATCGGTAGCGACCAATCTGGCTGCCTCGGCGAGTGCGGCGACCACCACGTTGAGCGTCACCAATGCGCGGGTCTTCTCTGAAGCAGTGCCATTCAATGTCAACATTGGTAACGAAGTCGTCAGGGTCACTGCGGTTAACACTGCGAGCAACACCCTGACAGTCGTTCGAGGGCAGGCGTCCACAATCGCCGCGGCACACCCTCTGCGAACCGTTTTGGTTCCTTCATCTGCCGACGGTACGATCGGTCGTCCATTCGGTCTGATTTCGAACGCTCTTAGTGAGGCAGTCGCTGGAGATGTTGTGCGCATTCTGGCGAATGGTGGTGCAGACAACAATGTGGCAACCACGAACGACAATCGTCCCTATGTGGTCGGTCTCGATGCCGGTTTGAATACCCTGGAAGACGGCGACAAGTTCGAAGTACCCAAAGATGTACTTGTGCAGATCGATGCTGGTGCTGTGATCAAACTGCAGAAAGCCATTATCGATGCCGGTTCTTCCACACAGGGTGTAGATCACAGCGGCGGTGCGGTGCAGGTTCTGGGAACACCGGGCCTGAATGTTTATCTGACGTCTGCACGTAACGACAGTCTGGGCGGTGACAGCGATGGCGTAACCGGCAACCCTCAACCAGGCGACTGGGGTGGCCTGGTTTATCGCGAAGACTCTGACTTCATCGCGACTGATGTTTCTACTAACGCCAGTGATTCTCCGATCATCCTGAACTACGTCAATCAGGCCACAATTACTTACGGTGGTGGACTGGTTCAGGTCGACGGTGCGGATGAAACCTTTACTCCGATTCACCTTGTCACCGCGCGACCAACGATCACGAACAACACCATCAGTCTAAGTGCCAAGGGAGCGGTCAGTGCTGACCCAGACAGTTTCAGTGATTCTCGCGGTCGAATTGGACCAGATATTCACGGGAACAACGTTACCGGCAACACAACTAACGCTCTCGTCATTCGCTCAGATTCCGGTGCTTCCAAGCTAACGGCGGCAGCTCGCTTCGATGACACGGATATTGTTCATGTCATCACAGATAATCTGCAAATCGAAGGTGCTCCTGGTGGGCAACAGGATCCGTCAAATCCAAATCGAGCCGTCACGGCTGGACGCCTGGCAATTGATGCGGGAGTGATCGTTAAGCTTTCGTCTGCCCGCATTGAGGCCGAACGTGGCGGAGCGCAATTGATTGCTGAAGGTACGCCGATTAATCCGGTTATCTTCACGTCGCTGCTGGACGACCGTTACGGGGCCGGTGGAACGTTCGATACGACGGGAAATCTGGGTACGGTTCAGCCGTCACCTGGTGACTGGTCGGGGCTTGTGTTTAACATGGTGACCAGCGGCAGCATCGACAATGCGATCATCGCATATGGGGGCGGTTCGTCGCCCATCGCCGGCGGCCTGAGCCAATTCAACGCCATTGAAGCTCAGCACTTTGCCACACTGCGAGTTGCCAACAGTATTCTGGAATTCAACGCTGATGGCAACGCAGCGGACAATCGCGATTCCCGTGGAACAAACACGGCAGCCACTATCTTTTTGCGTCAGGTTCAGCCGGTCATCGTGAACAACGTGTTCACCAACAACATCGGGGCGATCATTGACATCAATGCCAATGCCATGGTGTCTGACGTAATGCGAGATCCTGGTCGCAGCACCGGGCCGCTGGATGTGGGTGTGCCCGATGGGCGAGATACGCTGAGCCCTGCGACTCAGTTTGCGGACAATCATGGTCCACTGATTCGACAGAACCGCTTTGCAGACAACGACGTCAACGGACTGGTTGTTCGTGGAGCAAAACTGTCTGTGGAGTCCGTCTGGGACGACACGGATATTGTGCACGTTCTGCAGAGCGAAATCATTGTTGACTACCACCACACTTTCAGCGGTTTGAAACTGCAAAGTGCAGTCGATGAGAGTCTTGTGATCAAGCTGGCCGGCAGCACCGCAGGATTTACGGCTGATGGCGTGCCGCTGGATGTCGACGACCGTATTGGCGGCACGGTACAGATTCTGGGACGACCTGATTTCCCTGTGGTTCTGACGGCCCTAAACGATCACGAAGTGGGAGCTGGGCTGCGTCCTGACGGATTGCCTCAGAATTTCACAATCCCTGGTCAG
>CALFOL010000609.1 GCA_937919915.1 uncultured Planctomycetaceae bacterium | reverse complement strand
GTCGTCTGTGTCGTCGTCTTCAAATTCCACGTCGTCATCATCATCTGCGTCGTCGTCGTCCTCAAATTCATCTTCTTCGTCATCTTCTTCTTCTTCGTCATCGTCATCGTCGAAGCCGAATTCATCGTCATCCTCTTCGACGCTCGCAACGACCACGCGCTGCGGTGGAGACTTTCGTGCGGCGGGCTCTGCAGACCGCGCGGGTTTCGCTGCGACAACGGTTTCTACTTCGTCGTCAGAGAACAGGATCAAATCGTCATCGATTTCGTCCGCGTAATCGTGCACTCCGTGTCCTGCGGGTTCGCGCTTCGGGGCATCGAAATCAATGTCGCCGTCGTCGCTGCCGGAATTGGAATTCTTTGCAGATCCCAACATGCCGGCCAGCGAAGAGTCGTCGTCGTAGTCGTCAAACAGGAGCTCGCCGCCGATGCCATCCGCGGGCGCTTTGACGTCAATTCCAAACAGTTTCTCAGCGAGTTCATCCGGAGTTTCACCAGCTGAGGATTTTTTTTCAGTCATTGCTTGGTTCTGTTAATTTCCGACGTATTGTTGCTTGAAATGTACTTTTGCTCTGAACCATCGTTCAGGACCAGCTGCCGCGTTATATCTGCTCTTCAGATGAGAGCGGTGTCGCAGACAGGCCCCGTTTGCCAGACCTCTTCAGGACGAACTCTCGGAGGCGTGTGCTTTCGTTTCCGCGCACAAAACCATGTTTTCACCGACTGGTGTTTGCTGCGGCCACGGCGGAGGCTACTTTGCGAATGTTCCTATTGCAAACCCGAATCTACTTTCACCATTTCATGGAAGCATCCCACATCGTGTTTCTCCTATGTTCCGCTGCTCACAGGAGAGACTTCGGCTGGCTCCGGTGACGACAACGTCAATGGCTCCATTTTTAGCAGTTCTCGAACGCGATTGTTGATCACCTGTCGTCCACGAGACAACAGCGTCTCCTGCAGAATTTCGTCTTCAAGATTGATCCTCAGCTGACCATCCTTTATCAGCAATTGCAGAAAAGTCAGGATATTTCGGCTAAACATCTCGCTTGCATGGACAGCGACGTCAGACGGCAGATTGCAGGGGCCCAGTACTTCAACACCGTTATGCCGGATGGTTTCTCCTGGAACGGTGACTTCGCAGTTGCCGCCCCGCTCCGCCGCCAGGTCGACGACGATTGATCCCGGAGCCATCGCTTCCACCATTTCGGTCGTGACCAGAATCGGAGCCTTACGTCCCGGAATTGCGGCGGTCGTAATCACTACGTCACAGTCCGCGATCACCTTCTTCATGGCTTCCCGCTGACGGCGGTAGAAATCTTCATCCATCTCTTTGGCGTAGCCGCCTGCCGTTTCGGACTGTTCCGCCTGAACATCAAGTTCTACAAACTTCGCCCCGAGGCTCTCAACCTGCTCGCGAACCGCCGGGCGAATGTCATAGCCGGAAACTACGGCCCCAAGACGCTTTGCCGTGGCAATCGCCTGTAATCCGGCCACTCCGGCACCAATCACCAGCACACGTGCGGGCTTTAGAGTTCCAGCCGCGGTCATCAGCATCGGGAACATTCGGGGAGCAGCAGTGGCCGCCAGAAGCACAGCACGGTACCCCGCGACCGTTGCCATTGACGATAGAATGTCCATACTCTGAGCCCGCGTGATTCGCGGAACAAGCTCCAAAGCAAAGGCGGTCACCCCGCGCTCAGCAACCGTTTTCACGATCTCAGGAAACGTCAGCGGATCGCAGCTGGCAATCAACACCTGTCCATCCTGCAGCAATTCGACGTCGGCTGCGGCCGCATCACCGTTGGCTCCCAGAGCGCGTACCTGCAGAACGATGTCTGCCTTGCGAAAGAGTTCCGCCCGGTCCACATAGATTTCCGCACCTTTTTCGACGTACTGAGCATCCGGAAATCCAGCAGCGAGACCAGCATTGGCTTCGATTCGAACAACCGCGCCACCTTTGATAAGCACGGCGACGCTGGTGGGGACCAGTGCGACCCGTTTCTCAGCTGTGTCAGCTTCTCGTGGGACCACAATGATCAATGGCGTCTCTGCAGTCGACATTTTGAGCCTTCCTTCAATTTCCGAAAAGTGCTCCTCTAATTTGAGCGCATTCGTTGATTATACGGTATTTCGGTACGGGGAAACAGTGTCCGGATGCAATGATGGCCGCGGCGAAACAGCGAGTTTTTCTCATGGAATTGCGAACCCGGCGGCTCAGCCTTACCATATGGCGTTCGGTCGACGATTCACTAACCCCGTGAGACTATGATTTCATGTCACTGACGCTGATCAGACCGTAACCCTCCGCGACATGACATTCGACTCACTCACCCAAACCCCCAAACCGGAGACCCCGACCCTATGTCGAACAACAAAAGTAATGCCTCGCGCCGCGACTTTCTCAAGACTTCGTCCGTTGCCACGGCGGCAGGCGCCAGTCTGTTGGCTTCCCTGAGCGCCGTGCAGGCGGCTCACACCAGCTACGACGAAACAATCAAGATCGGCATGATTGGCTGTGGTGGGCGCTGTACAGGTGCAGCTGACCAGGCCATGAACACAGAAGGCCCGACAAAACTGATCGCCATGTGTGATGCGTTCGGCGATCGACTTGACGGCAGCCTGGAAACCCTGAAACGCAAGCACAAAGACAAAGTCGATGTCCCTGAAGAACGACGCTTTGTCGGTTTTGAAGGTTACAAGCAACTGTTAGACACCGACATTGATGTCGTGTTGATTGCCACGCCGCCTGGTTTCCGCCCAGTTCACTTTGAAGCGGCCGTTAATGCTGGCAAGCACATCTTCGCGGAAAAACCAGTCGCTGTTGACGCGGCGGGGGTTCGTCGTTTTCTCGCAGCTGTGCAGGTGTCCAAGCAGAAGAACCTGTTGGTTCAGATCGGTCTGCAACGTCGTCATGAACGTGCCTACATGGAAACGATTCAGCGTCTGCAGGACGGTGCGATTGGCGACATCGTCGCCGCGCGAGCGTACTGGAACGGTGCTGGCGTCTGGACTCGCAACCGCCAGGAGGGTCAAACCGAAATGGAATACCAGATGCGAAACTGGTACTACTTTAACTGGCTGTGTGGTGACCACATTACAGAACAGCACATTCACAATCTGGACGTCATCAACTGGCTGATGGGAAGTGCTCCTGTCAAGGCTCAGGGCCAGGGCGGACGTCAGGTTCGAACCAGCAAAGAGCATGGTGAAATCTATGACCATCACATGGTCGAATTCACCTACGGCGACACTCCATACGGCAAAGACGCCGTGTTGCTGAGCCAGTGTCGACACATTCCCAAGTGCTGGAACAAGGTCGACGAATTCGCTCACGGCAGCAATGGTTCGTGCCACATCGGCAAGGCTCGAATCTTCGACAAGAATGGCGTCGAAACATGGGCCTATGGTGGTGGCGGGCGGGACGGACATCAGCAGGAACATCACGACCTGTTCGCTGATCTTCGCGCTGGTAAACTGCCGAACGAAGGTGAATATGGTGCGATGAGCACAATGACCTCGGTCCTTGGTCGTATGGCGACTTACAGCGGCCAGGAAATCACGATGGCCGACGCGCTGGCGTCTGAAGTGGTGATTTCACCAATTGATAAGTTTACTTCTATGACCGACACGCCGCCGGTTCTGCCGAACGATGACATGACCTACAACATCCCAACGCCGGGAGTAACCAAGGTACTGTAAATCGTGCTCCCATCATTGATGGCCGTGTAGAAAACAATCAGGGAGGCCGCTGTTTCAGCGGTCTCCCTTTTTTTGGGGGATATCCTCATTGTGCCAGCGTCGTAACCCCAACTGGCTTTGGACGCGATCCCCCAATCGCGAAACTTCCGCAGGGAAGCAGCCCCCCGTCGGCTCGCGGAATCAACCCGCTGGTCCCAGCGATCGTGGAAGATCTCATCGACAGAATGATGCACCGACGCGCCGAGGAGCAGATTCAAAGGGCTGCCCAGGTAATCGACGAGATCGAAGCACTGGGGCTTGCCGCTTCCGAGCTGTCTTCCATTACCACTGGCATCTGACTGGTCCGGATGTCGCTTACAGCGTATTACGCCGATTTGTGGCCGCCGGGAACGCCTTTCCAGTGAAGAAAACCTACTCCCGCG
>CALFOL010000608.1 GCA_937919915.1 uncultured Planctomycetaceae bacterium | reverse complement strand
CCGAGTGCCATTGACTGTGCGCCCGCAGGCAAGCTGCTGGAAATCTCAGCTGAGAGCTGCAAACCTACTGCAGATGGGAGCACTTCACTGGGCTCATGAACCTGCCAGCACTCCTCGTATGATCTCCAAAATGCGCCCTGCATCAATTGCCAGCACGGTTTCACCCACTGGCACAGTTACGGTTCCCGAACTCTCAAAAAGTGAGTCTACGAAATCAACGTTCTGAAACACTGGCTCGACAGCCAAAGTTCGCCAATTATCGTATCCAGTATTAGCGGCCAACTACTGCATGCTACGTCTGAGATCACAGACTTTTTTGTCGCCGATACCGGTCCGCCTGCCGCAGGCACAAATGTCCTGGATTGGATTCGGCGCACCTGTCCGGATCAGGAATCACAAACTCAAATCAAACGGCTCAGCGATTGGCTTCCCGGTGATTCCGTAGGAGACATTGAACCGGTCATTCTGTCTGCAGGCAGTCAAAAGCCATGTAAGGTGATGTTGATTCCGCAGTTTTCGGGTGATAGTCGCCCTGAGTTCTGGCTGTGGACGTTTCAGGATGCCAGCCGATCGCGGCGGCTGGAAGAACATCAGAATCATTCGCAGAAGATGGAAGTGATCTCGCGATTCGCTGGCGGGATGGCCACGAATTCAACAATCTGTTAACAGCCATTCTGGGCAATCTGGACCTGATGCGCACCGACTTGGCAAAGCCGGTGGTTGCGATTGCGGATCGGATTACGGCTGCCGAGAAGGCAGCTGTTCGAGCGAACCGACTGATTAAAGAACTGCGGATGTTTGCCGGGCGCGACGTGTTTGCGCAGGAAATTCAATCGCTGATTCCGGTCGTTCAAAGAGTACGTGAATCATTGTCGTCACTGTGTGAAGGACGCATCGTCGTGACGGATTCGGTGCCCGGGAATAACGCCCACTGCATGACAGCAAAATTCAACGCCGAACAGTTGGAAGAAGCGTTAATGAAGCTCGGAAAGAACGCACTGGAAGCGATCGGTGACGGTACGGGAACTGTTGACTTCGAACTCCAGGTTGTCACCGTCGAGAATTCAGAATTGTTGCAGATCACAATTCGGGATTCGGGAAGCGGAATGCATCGGGAGACAAAAAGTCGAGCCTTCGAACCGTTCTTCACAACCAAAGACCCCACCGCACATTCGGGCCTTGGAATGGCGGTTGCCTACGGGCTGATTCAGGAAATGAACGGGGGCATCCAGATTGTGGAGTCGACCCAGACCGGGACCGCAGTCAGAGTGAGATTTCCGCTCTGGAGTGCTTGATCGCGGTTTGGCCACACAGTACTTCCCTGGTGGCGTTGTGTGGATTGTTGCATCACCGCCGAAAACGTCCTGGGCCTGTGATTCAGCGCGTTCCAGTGACCGAAGAATCGATGGTCGAAGACGTTACAGAACTCAGATTCTTTGGTCGCTGAGGCTCCTTCGGAATGATAAACAGCTGTTTTGCAGCAATCTGCGACGACAATCCCTTCTTTTTCGGGTCGCCTGGATAGTGGTTTTTTGTCGCGAAACTGTTAACCTGAGCGGCAAAACCCGTAGCTACGCTTTTGGCCGCAGAGCACCAAATTGACCATTTTTACCAAGATTATCAACCGTGAAATCCCGGCGGACATCGTGTACGAAGACGATTTGTGTCTGGCCTTTCGCGACGTCAGTCCTCAAGCACCGACTCACGTACTGCTGATTCCCAAACGGCCGGTTGAATCCCTCGACGGATTCACTGACGAAGATTCGTCGCTGGCGGGGCACCTGTTACTGACCGTGCCCAAAGTCGCCGCGCAACTGGGACTCGAAAACGGTTACCGCACGGTGATCAACACCGGAACCGAAGGCGGGCAGACGGTTTTTCATTTGCACATCCATATTCTGGCTGGGCGATCTCTGACCTGGCCGCCCGGCTAACCGCGAGCGTCTGAAAAGATCGCTCAACGGCCGGTTATTCAACATCCACACTGTTCCACTCACTAAGCTTCCCGCCAAAACATCTTCAAGGACAATTCTTCCATGCGAATCCATGCTTCTCTTTTGCGAATTCTGGTGGCATCTCTTATTGCGATCGGCAGCATTCAGACAACATCTGCTGTTGGCCAGGAGGTACCACCAGGCGTGGCGATGTCACAGGCCGCAGCTCGGTTTGTGGAAGTTCTGGACCATAGCCAAAAGTTGCAGGCCACGTTCGAATACAGTGATCCGGAACGACTGAACTGGCACTTCATTCCTCGCGACCGCAAGGGGATCGGCATGTGGGATCTGGATGGTGCCACGTTGAAGGCGGCCGAAGATCTGGTGAGCTCCGGCTTAACGCAGGCTGGCTATCACAAGACGCTGGAAGTTCGCAGCCTGGAGGAAGTGCTGTATCTGTTTGAAGGCGGCGACGAAGCAGAACGCCGCGCCAAACGACATCCTCACAAGTATTATCTCACGATCTTCGGAACTCCTGGGCCAAAGGGATTGTGGGGCTGGAGATTCGAAGGCCATCATCTGTCGCTGAACTTCAGTATTCAAAACGGAAACATCATCAGCAGCACACCGGAATTTTTCGGAGCCAACCCTGGTCAGATTGATGCCGGGCCGGGCCGATTTCTAAGAGTCCTTGGCAAACGCGAAGACATCGCTCGTCAGATTCTGAAGGCCAGCCCTGCTGACCAGCAAGCGAAGCTGTGGCTGTCGAAGACTGCTCCCCCGGACATTCGCGGTGGTGGTATTGCTCAGCCAATCATCGACAAACTCGAGGGCGTGCGATTCGCCGACATGACAAAAGAACAGCAAACGCTGCTGAAAGAATTGATTGCCGAATACCTGACCGCCATGCCAGCCAGCGTTGTGCGAACTCGCATGCAGGGCATCGAAAAATCGGGGATGGACAACATTCACTTCGGTTGGTGGGGCGGTTCGGAACTGAACGAACCACATCACTATGTTGTGCAGGGTGAGACGTTCATCATCGAATACAATAATACTCAGAACAGCGCCAATCATGTGCACGCGATTTGGCGAAATCTGGCTGGTGACTTCAACGTCACCACGCAATAGAGCAGTTTACCTATTGTAGTGAACGGTACTCGCACGCGGGAGCAGGCTTTCTTCGATCGAAACGCGTGCCCCGCGGCCACAACTCAGCGTAATACGCTGTAGCATTGTCATGAATGCTTCGCTTCAGTGCCGCTGGCTTGACGACGACCAGCGGCACGTTGCGTTTACGGCATCACTGACAACACGACGACTCTGTCAAAGGAAGACATGACCACTCAGCAATTCGACACCTGCACCCTGGACAACGGCCTGCGAGTTGTCGTTCAGTCGATGCCAGGTATGCAGTCCGCGGCATTGACTTTAATGATCCCCGCCGGCAGCGTGTACGACCCGGACGGCAAAGCCGGAACGACGGCCATTCTGTCGGAAATTTTCAGTCGTGGAGCTGGCGATCTTTCTGCTCGCGAACTGTCGTCTGCCTTTGATAACATCGGACTCCAGCGCAGTGTTTCCGGAGGCGTGGGCTACGTGACGGTGTCCGCAGCCACCACGGCAGATCGCATTCTGGATGCGGTTCCACTGATCGCGAAAATGTTGCTAAAACCGCACATCACACCAGAGAACTTTGCCCCATCCCGGGAACTTGTGCATCAGGCACTGAATGCGATGGAGGACGAACCCAAACAACGATTGGGTCAGTACCTGAGACGTTGCAGTTACCCGACACCGTTCAGCAATCCATCCGAAGGGACGATGGAGGATCTTCCGAATGTCAGCATTGCTGACGTACAGAGTCATTTTGATTCCCTGATCATCCCGAACGACGCGGTCCTCGGAATCGCCGGCAACGTGGATTCCGCTGAGATCCAGCAAGCACTGGCAGATGCCTTCGGCAGCTGGAAACCCGGCACGCCGCGCCAGCTTATCGCAGGAGCCGTGACGCCTTCGCCAATGCACATCGAACACGATTCTGCTCAAACCCACATCGGCCTTGCATGGGATACGGTCCCTTACATACACGATCGCTACTTCGAAGCCTGGGCGACGGTCAGTTTACTAAGCGGCGGAATGAGCTCGCGGTTGTTCACAGAAGTGCGTGAAAAACGTGGACTGTGTTATGCGATCAGCGCATCGATCAACACGCAAAAGGAGATGGCACGCGTGTTCGGTTACGCAGGTACCACGAACGAGCGAGCTCAGGAGACTCTGGAAGTGATGGTGGCAGAAATCCGCCGCATTCACGAATGTATTACCGAAGACGAACTCCAGCGCTGTAAAGCCCGTGCGAAGAGCACGCTGATCATGCAACAGGAATCCACGATGTCGCGGTCGAGCTCTCTGGCACGGGACACGCTGTTTATTGGACGAGTGCGTGGGCTGCAGGAAATCCGTGACATGCTGGACGCTCTGACGGTCGATCAGGTACGGGATTTCGCGATCGAATATGCTCCGAAATCCATGGTGCTGGTGACTATCGGACCGGAATCGCTGGATACGACATGCGTTAGCTAAACCGCGGTCGACTTCGGTTCTGGAGTTTCCACAAGACAACAATTACATCTCGCGACATCGCACCGATAAACGGTTTTCTTTCAGGTTGACTAAATGCAGTTTCACAAACACACGTTTCCCAATGGTTTGCAGGTGATTGCCGAATTGAATCCGGCTGTCTACAGCGTCGCCGCAGGGTTCTTTGTCCGCACCGGCTCGCGCGACGAGACCGAAGAAGTTTCTGGTGTGAGCCACTTTTTGGAACACATGGCGTTCAAAGGCAACGACAAATACTCTGCCGATGACGTCAACCGTATCTTCGACGAAATCGGTGCCAACTATAATGCATCAACCGGTGAAGAAGTGACCATGTACTACGCGGCAGTACTGCCGGAGTATCTGGACCCGGCAATGGAGCTGTTAGCGATTCTGATGCGGCCATCGTTGCTGCAGGCAGATTTCGATATGGAAAAGAACGTCATCCTGGAAGAAATCGGCATGTACGACGATCAGCCGTCGTTCACCGCCTACGACACCATCATGGCAACACACTTCGCAAACCATCCACTAGGCCAGAGTATTCTCGGCACCAAAGAAAGCATCACAGCGTTGACCTCTGAACAAATGCGGCGGTATCACGCTGAGCGCTATACGGCCAGTAACATGACACTGGCCGTGACTGGCAACACGGACTTCGAGTCACTGATTGCGATCATCGAAAAATACTGCTGCGATATTCCTTCCGGTGTTTGTGATCGCGCTTTGCCCGAAGTCAAGCCCGTCAACTCGGTTCGCCTGTTGACGCGGGAATCGAGCGTTCAGCAGCACATCATGCAGATGGGAATCGCTCCGAAAGGCACAGACAAACGCCGCTTTGCTGCTGAGTTGCTGTCTGTGATCGTTGGCGATGATTGCGGCAGTCGTCTGTTCTGGGAACTGGTTGATCCGGGATATGTCGAAGCCGCCGATTTGGGCTACAACGAATACGACGGCGCTGGTACATGGATGACGTACCTCAGCTGCATGCCGGACGAAGTTGAAAAGAATCTGGCGAGGATGCAAAACGTGTTCGACGAAGTCAACCGCAACGGCGTGACAGTAGAAGAGCTCGAACAGGCAAAGAACAAAGTCGCTTCCAGAATCGTCCTCAGAGGCGAACGCCCCATGGGACGACTGACATCGCTGGGCGCCAACTGGGTTTATCGCGGTGAATACAACGATGTCGCCGATGACCTGCAGATTGTTCGCGGCTTGTCGTTGCAGGACATGACCGAATTGCTGCAGGTGTTCCCGATTGTCATGAACACAACTGTTGGCGTTGGCCCACGGAAAGAGCTCGAAGCAGGCCGCGTTCCTGCGTGACAGTTACGTAGCACGGACTGCCAGCGCGTGCTGTTTAAAAAAACAAAGTTGCCGTGACAATCCCCGTCCCACGACTCATCAAGACAAGGCCTCAGTGCTAATATGCCTCTGCCGATTGGCACGCGAAACGACCGTCGCGCAGGAGCGTGACTGACAGGACATTAACGGAGCGAATCATGTTACATGCTGTGATTATGGCTGGAGGTAGTGGGACCCGGTTTTGGCCTCAGAGTCGTAATCGGATGCCTAAGCAATTATTGAAACTTGCAGGCAACCGTACCATGATTCAGCAGACCCTGGATCGCTGTGAAGGCATGGTGGATCCAGCCAACGCATGGGTCGTCACCAACGCTGTTCAGGTCGAACAAACGCAGCAGCAGCTGCCGGAAATTCCTGGCAAAAACGTGCTGGTCGAACCAATGGCTCGCAACACAGCGCCATGCATCGGACTCGCCGCTGCGCATGCGTTGAAGCGTGACCCGGATGCCATCATGTTTGTGATGCCCGCGGATCATGTTATTTCGCCGCGTGAGGTCTTTCAGGCGGCGGCGCTAAAAGCAGTCTCGGTCGTGGAAGCGGATCCTGAACGGTTGGTGATGTTTGGGATTACTCCTGCGTTTCCAGCGACCGGCTACGGTTACATCGAACGTGGTGACGCTTTCGCGGCAGTCGCTGGTTCGTTCGACGTGAAATCGTTTCGTGAAAAGCCAAAGCTGGAATTGGCTGAGGAATATATTGCATCCGGAAACTTCTATTGGAACTGCGGAATCTTCTGCTGGAAAGCCGCGACGATTCTGGATCAGCTAAAACAACACGAACCAGACATGTACGAACGCCTGCAACGGATCGTGCAGGTCGTTGACACGGTCGAATATGACAACGTGCTGGCAGAAGAGTTTCCGCAGATGAACAGCATTTCGATCGACTATGCGGTGTTGGAACGCGCCACAGGAGCCACAGTGATTGAAGCTCCGTTTACCTGGGACGACGTTGGCAGTTGGCTGGCCGTTCCGCGTTTAGCAGGCGAAGACGAAAACGGCAACACGATCGACGGGCCGTTCGCCGGCGTCGACACGAAAAACTGCATCGTACGCACAACGGATGATCACCTGATCGCCACGCTGGGCGTCGATGACCTGATCATTGTGCATACCGCCGATGCGACACTGGTGGCTCGCAAACAGGATTCCGAGCGTATTAAAGTGCTGCTTGAGGAAATCAAACGGCAGGGGCGGACGGATCGGTTGTAGACTATTGCACACTGGAACATGCCGTGACCGAGTGCTACTTCGTAGACTGCCAATGTCGCTCACAACTTCCTGTTGAGCTGTTTGAAGCCGGAACGGTCAAGATATGCAGTGTGTGTCATGCCACCGTCCGGATCCCGAACAGCGCAAAGCTCAAAGAGCTGTCCGGCGACAAATATCCACTGCTTTCACCGATCCAGAAGATACAACGCACGAGTCAGGCCGGTGAGCCACCATGCGACGGAACATGTCATGGATGCCACGCAGTTCCGGCTGCGTTTGCAACGCCGTGTACGCTTGCAACTGCGTGTGCGTTTCATCTGATAGTGCAGCGCTGGGTGTCGGCAGTCGAGGCCTTCGTCCGTCGATAACCGGCGGCATCAACGCCTGCCAATCTCGACGATCCCTGGATGCCTGACGGTATCTCCGGTCAGCCAGACAGCTTCATTTTCATGTCCAACCCCTTCCCAGTCGCGTAGTGGAATCCACGGCACGCAACATGTATCCTGTCTGCATTCCAGATCCACCACATGACTTAAGCCCCTCACTCCGTCCCTCAAAAGAGTCTTCTGATGAAACCAGCCATCCTCTGTCTTGCGTTTTCTATCGGTGTTGCTGTATCAACAGACGCTGCCGAACTGAAGGTGCTGAAAGTCGGCACCAAACCCGAAAGTGTGTGCCGAGGATTCGATGACAAACTTTATGTCACCATGATCAATGGGGATGAGCCCGGCGACGGCGGCGTCAATGTCGTCGATGGCGAGACCGTGACAGAATTCTGTCGTGGCATGAATTCTCCGAAAGGTCTGGCCTTCGTTGGTGGTTACCTGGTTTGCTCGGATGAAACGACAGTCTGGAAAGTCGACAAGGCCGGGACCGCAACCAAGATTGCTCAGAAGGATGACTTTCCGAATCCGGTCGAATTCCTGAACGATGTGGCAGCGAGCAAAGACGGAAAGAGTGTTTACGTTGCGGAAATGGGGCAGCCCGGTTGGATGTTTGATCCCGACGGCGAACGGAAACTCTGGCCGGTCGACAGCGACAAAGCGAAGCCGCCGATGAAAGGCTGCGTCTACAAGGTGGGCCTGGACGGCGAGATCAAACTCGCGGTACCGGCCGGTAACAAGATGCTGATCGCTCCGAACGGCGTGACGGTCACAGGCAAGGCGGGCAGAGAAGTCCTTGTTATGGGCGACTTCTTCCCGGGCAATATCGTTTCGTATGACGGCGAAACGTTTACGATTCTTGCCACCGGTATGCGAGGTGCTGATGCCGTCGAGTTTGGCAAGGGCGTGATCTATGTTTCCAGCTGGCCTCTGGGCAAGGTTTGGAAGTTCGACCGCAAGACGAAACAGACCACTGTCCTGTCCGAAGACTTTACGACTGCCGCGGACTTCTACTTCGACAGAAAGGCCAATCAGCTGATCGTGCCGGACATGTTAGAAGGCACGTTGACGTTTCTTCCGCTTGGGGACTGACTATTGACCACGGCTGACGAGGCACTGGTCGAGCGAATTCGATCGAGTCTGAGGCAGCAGCAGGAAAATAGCATACCAACCCGACGCGCCGGTTTAGAAGTTGGGTGTTTTTTCGATGATTCAAATGTTTGTTCGGTATTCAGCAGGGATTGCTGCCAT
>CALFOL010000607.1 GCA_937919915.1 uncultured Planctomycetaceae bacterium | reverse complement strand
CGCCCAGGGCTGCACGCTGCGTCGCTTCGCGACTGTGAAAACTCGCAACTTCAAAACCTGCGATTCGGGCTCGTATTCGCCGTGAGTTTCCGCCACCTGAATTCCGAAAGTCTCTGACCACATCCCGCGGCTGAGCCACAATCACAGAATGGCGCCGCACCATGTTGGTCGATAAACGAAAAAAAGGTGGGGAGGTAAACCTCCCCACCTTTCCGCCGATAACTGCTTTCGCAGACTCACGGCAGGAGCTTCCCACTCGGGCTACGCACCCATATGAGCGGGAACAGGCGAGACACTACGGATTGATTGTCGCCGCAAGAGCACCAGTCATGCCGCCACCCGATGGATAAGCAGGCATACCGTGTTCGCACATGTCCAATCCTTCGATTTCTTCTTCTGCGGAAACTCGCAGCAGGCCAACAGCTTTCAGAATCTGGAACAGTGTGAACATCGTCACGAATGCCCAGACGCAGATGACGATGGTCGACTGAACCTGAATGCTGATATAGCCCATTCGAGTGGCACCTTCCGGAATCGCTGTTCCGAAGATGCCCGTTGCAATTCCGCCCCATACGCCGCAGATGCCGTGCACTGGGAACGCACCAACCGGGTCGTCGATTCGCAGTTTGTCCAACATCAGGATTCCAGAGAACACAAGGATTCCGGACACAGCACCGATGATCGCAGCACTGAGCAGCGAAACCTGGTCGCAGTTGGCTGTGATACCAACGAGTCCGGCCAAAACACCGTTCAGACACATTGACAGGTCTGGCTTCTTGAACATGATCCACGACAGAATCATGGCCACGAAAGCACCAACAGCTGCAGACAGCGTTGTTGTGACAGCGATGTAAGTCGTCACTTCAGCGTTTGAGGCACCCGAGTAAGTCAGCTGACTACCAGGATTGAAGCCGTACCAACCGACCCACAGGATGAACACACCCAGAGCAGCCAGTGGCATGTTGTGACCCAGCATCGGCTGAGACTTGCCATCTTTCGAGAAGCGGCCGATTCGCGGCCCGAGTGCGATCGCTCCAGCCAGCCCGGCGAATCCACCCACAGCATGCACCACAACGGAACCAGCGAAGTCAGCGAAGCCCCATTCAGCCAACGCTCCACCGCCCCACTTCCACATTCCGCTGATTGGATAGACCAATCCCGTCAGAACGACACTGTAGAACAGGTAGCCTGTGAATTTCATTCGACCGGCGACAGCACCCGAAACGATCGTTGCGGCTGTGGCAGCGAAAGCCACCTGGAACAGAAAGTCGGCAGCGTTACTGTAGTCACCCAGCTCTGCAATGTTCTCAACGCCATCACGCTCGCCCCAGACACCGCCCCATGCAAACCACTTGCCGGCACCTGCGTCGCCTGGATACATCAGTCCGTATCCGACAAGCATGAACAGCATGACCCCGATCGACAGGTCCATGACGTTCTTAAAGATAATGTTGACCGCGTTTTTGGAAGCGTTAAAGCCGACTTCGACCATCGCAAAGCCCGCCTGCATGAACAGGACCAGAACCGCACAAATGAACATGATCAATGTGTTGATCACATAGTCGGTCTCTGTTTTCTCGTAATATTCCGGTGCGACCACTTCGGCCACTTCAGCGGCAGGCTCTGCAGCAGGTGCCGCTTCGTCTGCAAAAGTAGTAACACTTCCACCAAGCATAAATGCCACCACCAGTGGCATCAGCCAGCGAAGTCCAGTTTGACTCGTCAACATTTTCATTTCGCCTGTCCTCCGGGATTCAATTCTCTTCGAATCACAATCAATAAACGTTCTCGGCATACACACCGCAAACTTGTCGACAGGCCCTAAAAGCAAGCAGCGCGCCAAAGTTGTCAACAAGCGTTACCAACTCACTGTCATGCCGCCCGAATGCTGTAAAAACACAGCTCGAATTGATTTGTAAAAGTTGCACGGATTGTGAACCGACGGCAGTTACCAGCACCTGCTGCGTACGTGCGCTGCTGAGCTGCTTAAAAAACAGGCGGCAGAGACCTCCGCAACTCAGAGACTCGGTTTACCAAGTTTCCGCGTCTGCGGAAAAATCGGACCAGTCGTTACGGTCGTCACCCTGCAACTGTCGATAAACAGGTACGGCTCTGAGGACACGAGGCCCTGTTGATCGCTTAACTCTAGCGAGGTCAATGGGTTACCTGAACTCCCAGGCGCCAGCGATCGTATTGACAGTGTCTTTGAATTGGCATAATCTGCCGCCCTGCCGTCCTTTGTGACGGCGTTCAGCAGCGAATGGAGTCGCTCAATGCCCACCTCACCTCAAACCAGTTCCACTCCGGAGCCGGTTCCCTTTATTGATTTAGTTGCTCAGTACCAGACAATTCGTGATGAAGTGAAGGAGACCGTGGACCGGGTCTTCGAAACTCAGCGGTTTGTCCTGGGTGAAGAAGTCGAGCAACTTGAAGCCGAGATCGCAGATTACTGCGACGCTCGTTACGCCGTCGGTTGCGCTTCCGGAACCGACGCACTGATCCTGTCACTGATCGCTCTGGGAATTGGTCCGGGTGACGAAGTCATTACCAGCCCGTTTACCTTCTTTGCAACAGCTGGTGCCATTCATCGAGTGGGAGCGATTCCCCGGTTCGTTGATATCGATCCGGTGACCTACAACCTGGATCCTCAACAGGTCGAAGACGCAATCGACGAAAAAACAAAAGCCATTATTCCGGTCCACATTTTTGGCCAGTGTGCAGACATGGAAACGCTGTGGCGACTTGCCGTGCGTCATAACATTCCGTTGATCGAAGACGCGTGCCAGGCCATTGGGGCTGAGTACCGTGGTCGCCGAGCGGGTGTGTTGGGAACAGTTGCCTGCTTCAGTTTCTTTCCAACTAAGAACCTCGGTGGAGCGGGCGATGGTGGTATCATCACGACAGACGATGCTGACATTGCGGCTCGGTTACGAAGTTTGCGAGTTCATGGCGATGCGGGTGGTTACAATCACGTGGAAGTTGGCTTCAACAGTCGACTGGATTCGCTTCAGGCAGCTGTGCTGCGAGTCAAGCTGCGACATCTGGAATCGTGGACCGAAGGCAGACAGCAGAATGCAGCACGCTATGGTGAACTGTTTCGCAGTTTGGATCTGATGAGCAGTGTTGAGCCACCTGTCACCGCCACTGATCGTCGCCACGTGTTCAATCAGTACACCCTGCGAGTAGGCGGCGGAGCGCGTGACGCAGTGATGGAATATATGCGAGCGGAAGGTGTTGGCTGTGCGGTTTATTATCCGATCCCGCTACATGTTCAAAAGTGCTTTGAGTATCTGGGGTACAAGGCTGCTGACTTCCCGGAAAGCCAGCGTGCCGCTGCGGAAGTACTGTCACTGCCGATCTTTGCTGAGCTGACGGGTGAACAGATAACACGTGTTGCCACTGTACTGGCCGATGCGGCCAATGCAGCCACAACGTTGAAGTTCCCTTCCACAGAAGCGGAATCGCGTCGCAAAGCAGCGTAGTCCAGACTCAACACGACAAGAACCACAAACGGCCTCGAATGGGAAACCTTCGGGGCCGTTTTTTTCGTGAGCGGGGCTTCCAGCCAGCGCTGTTCGGTACAGAATCTGCGGTTAGGTAACCGGTCCGACA
>CALFOL010000606.1 GCA_937919915.1 uncultured Planctomycetaceae bacterium | reverse complement strand
CAGCAATGCCTCCGCCTGCTCCATTAATGCGATGGCCCGTTCCGAGTCTGCATTGGCACGTTTGGCTTCTGCTTCAACCGGTTTCAGATTGGCTTTAGAGATCGTCGGATTTGCCTTAGCAAGTTCCAAAGTCGCCGTCGCACGCTTCGCGTCCGCTTGGGTGCGTGCCAGAAAAGCCAGAAAAGACGGGCCTGTTGACTTCTGTCGATATCAAAGCTCTAATTATGGCAGTCGTGGTTGGCGGTTTTCTGCCGTTCCCTCCTTTTTGCCACGACCTCCTTCCTTTACATGGATGACTGGCATGAGCATGTGCCGAGTGATCGCGCGGTTGGCGTTGTGCGCCGTTGCACTGTTGGCCGGCGGTGTCCTTCGTGCAGACGACCCCCTGCGAGCCGTCATTGATCAGCGGCTAATCCTCGTCTCGGGGTTTGTTCCTGCCCAATGTTCAGACACGGAGTTCCTGCGTCGAGCCTCCCTTGACTTGATCGGCATGCCGCCCACTGCTGACGACGCCCGCAGCTTTTTGAACGATGCCGCACCGAACAAGCGTGAACAACTGGTCGATCGACTGCTGGCTTCACCACATTACGCTCGGCATCTGGCTTCGACGTTGGATCTGATGCTGATGGAACGTCGAGCCAATACACACGTGACGGCCGATGAATGGCAGGCATGGCTGCTGAAGTCGGTTCGTGAAAACAAGCCGTGGAACGTGCTGGCCAAAGAGATTCTGATCGCCGATGGCGACGATCCTGCATTACGACCAGCGGCTCGCTTCGCTTTGGATCGAGCGTCCGAACCGAATCTGCTGACGCATGATATCAGCCGCATCTTTTTCGGTCGCGATATGCAGTGTGCTCAGTGTCACGATCATCCGCTGGTGATGGACTATCTGCAGTCGGACTATCAGGGTCTGCTGGCTTTTTTGTCGCCGGGCTATGCCCTTGTTCGCAAAGAAGGCGATAAGAGCATCACGTTGTACGCCGAACGAGCTGGGGGCGACCTGCCTTTCGAGTCGGTATTCATCAAAGGTACGCCGCATCGTACCGGGGCTCGCATGCCTGAAGACATCGTGTTGGATGAACCACTGTTTCTGCCCGGTGATGAATATCAGGTGGCTCCGGCGGATAATGTGAAGTCCGTGCCAAAGTTCAGTCGTCGAGCGAAGCTGGCGGAATTGGCAACCAGTGGAAACAACGCGGCCTTCAATCAAAACATTGCCAACCGACTGTGGGCTCACATGTTTGGCCGAGGTCTCGTGCATCCGCTCGATCTGCATCATGCCGACAACCCCGCCACCGATCCCGAGCTGCTGCAGATTTTGAGTAATCGTTTCGTGGTCATGAACTTCAGTATTCGCGACTTCCTCCGTGAACTGGCCCTGAGTAACGCGTATCAACGGCAATTCGACGCTCCTGAAGATCTGCTGGCGACGGCAACTCAAGTAACGGCTCAAGCAACAGAGTTGCAGCAACAACATCCCGCCCTGGCTCAGGCCGCAAAGGACGCCGCTGAACAATACTCCGCGGCAACTGACACATGGTACGCAGCAGAAGCGGCCGCCCTGCCCGTCGCCGCAGAAGTGGATGCCACACGGAACGCCTATGCGGAGGCAAAGAAGAAGGCTGACGAAGTTCGCAAAGCTCTGGCGGATGTTACCGCACAACAGGCTTCGAAACAGAAGGCAGCGATGACGCTTCAGGAAGCCGCGACGGCCACTCAGAATGCTGCTGCGTCTCTGCCAGACGACAAGACTCTGGCAGAAACGGCCACGCTGCTGACCACGCGTTCTCAGCAGGTTGCAGCGGAAGCGACAGCCCTGACGCCGATGATCGACGAGAAAACAGCTGCCGTCAAACCGCTTGCCGACGCGCAGGAAGCCGCGAAAGCTCCGTTTGATGCGGCTATCGCGAAAATCACGCCGTTCAAAGTCACGCAGACACAGGCAGAACGGGAGATGCTGGCCACTCGAAGAAAATCGGCGGAACACAGTCAGCAACTTGCAGCTGTCGATGAACGACTCAAAACGATTGAGCAGTTCGCTCAACTTCCGGGACAGCAGCAGGCGATCGCCGTAGCCTCCAGCGCAGTTTCGAATGGTGAGAATGCAATGCTCGCTCTTCAGCAACAGGTGACGGAATACGTGCCGGTCGTGGCACAGGCACAAGCCAACGTAAAAACGACGACTGATGCGATGACCGCTGCCACCAATGCGATGAATCTTGCGACTACCGAACAGAATCGCCGCAGCGAACTGGCCAGCGCGATCACTGCAACGCTGGGATCGGCCGAAGCGGCTCACCAAAAAGCAGGCGAAGATGCATTGCTGGCAGAAGTTGTCGCGAAACTCAAAGAACGTTCGACGGTTGCTCAGGCATCAGTGAGGGAACATCAGACAGTCGTCAACGCGGCGATGACTGCGCTATCAGTCGCAACCGAAGCGATGACGGCAGCTCAGAAGTCGAGGACTGACGCCGCTGCAGAGCAAGCTCGGCGCGAGCAAGCCATGGCCGCAGGAAGCAACGCTGTCGTTTCCGCCAAGGCAGATCTTGCCACGCAACGGGCGGCATACAGCAGTCGACTGGCCGACATCGAAGACCGACTCGTACAGAATTTCAGCACGTCGTCGCTGAAACCGCTGACTCCCGAACAACTGTGCTGGAGCGTCTTTCGAGTCACCGGAGTTTACGAACGTTACTGGCAGGCCGAAGTCGCGGAACTCGACAAGACCACGCCGCTGACCGATGAACAGAAACAGGACGCCGCTGTCGTGGCAGCTCGGAACGTTGAGCTGGAACAGAGAACTTTCGACAAGCTGAAAGGCAACATCGGCACCTTTGTCACATTCTACGGATCGGCCGCCGGTCAGCCGCAGGGAGATTTCTTCTCGACGGCCGATCAGGCACTGTTCGCAGGCAACGGTGGATCCATCAACAGCTGGGTGGTTCCAGCGGCGGATAATGTCACCGATCGCGTCATTCGGCAAACGGATTCGCGACTGGCCGCCGAAGAGATCTATCTCAGCGTGTTGACTCGACTTCCCACAAAAGACGAAGTCGCGGACGTCACGGCTTATCTCGTGAACAGAACGGCAGACCGCAACGTCGCCGCTCAGGAATTGGTCTGGGCCGTATTGAATTCGGCAGAGTTTCGGTTTAGTCACTGACCTCTATATTGATGAGATAACTATGAAAATTCATTACGCATGCGGGTCGAATGAACACGGGATGGCGCGACGCCGGTTTTTGGGCACCGCGGCAGCCGCCACGGGAGGTCTCATTGCCGGCGGCATGGGAGTCTTCTCAGAACGCGCCATCGCAGATCAATTGCGTTCCGACCAAAAGCGGATCGTCGTCTTTAACATGCACGGCGGACTCAGCCAGCTGGAAAGCTGGGACCCGAAACCAGGCACCGACACCGGTGGTCCGTTTCTGGCGATTCCCACATCGGTACCGGGCGTGCACATCAGTGAATTGTTGCCGCAGACGGCTCAACAGATGCATCACTTGTGTCTTGCTCGCGGAGTCAACACCAGCGAGGACGACCATGGCAAGGGAGCTTACATGATGCTGACAGGGCGTCGTCAGACTCCGGCCGGCAACTTTCCGCAGCTTGGTGCGGTTGCCGCGAAAGCTCTGACGCCAGCCAACAATTCACTGCCAGGCCACATCGTGATTACTCCTGGCGGCAGTGGCGGTCGAGGAAACGATTCGGCTTATCTGGGGCCGATGTATTCGAGCGTCTCGCTGGGCAATGGGAACCCGCCGCAGAATACAACTCGCCCGGAAAGCCTGGCCGAAGCTTCCGATGCGGCTCGCCAGGACTTTCGAAGAAAGATCAACGAACGCTTCCTGAATCGTCGCCGCACAGCGGTCACCGAAGCCTTCGCCTATTCGTTCGAACAGGCCGAACAACTGATGCGACAGCGAGACGTCTTTGATGTGTCGAAGGAACCGGCCGCTGATGTCGAACGCTATGGCACTCACGACTTCGGACGTCATTGCCTGCTGGCTCGGCGGCTGTTGGAACAGGGCATTACGTTCGTGCAGTTGTCGCATTCGAACTATGACACTCACAACGAAAACTTCAACTTCCACATCGAACAGATGGGTGAGTTCGATCGATCGTTCTCGTGCTTCGTCGCCGACCTTGCCGCGCGAGGCATGCTGGACAGCACGCTGATCGTGGTGCTGTCGGAATTCGGTCGCACTCCAAATATCAATCATTACTATGGTCGTGATCACTGGTCGCGAGCATGGTCTGTGTGTCTCGCCGGCGGCCGTATTCCTCGAGGTGCGGTTTACGGCAGCACAAACGAAAACGGCACGGAAGTCAAAGACGGCCAGGTGGATCACGGATCGCTGTTTCACACGTATCTCCAGGCAGCGGGTGTGGATTCCTCCGGATCCTTCGACATCGACGGTCGGGACATGCCGATTGCTGACCCGGCCACCGCTGCCGTTGCAGGTTTGCTGACGTGAGATTTATGGCGAGCGGTTGATTTCGTGATTACAGCAACCCATTGTATTGTCTGCGATTCAGGCCCGAAGGGTCGTCACATCATTGCCGGGGCTGGCAAGCCCCGGTCAACGGAAATGACTTCCTCAAAGGCCTGAAGGGCAGACACACGACGAAACATGTGTCGGCCGTTCAGGTCTTGTGTTCATTGCAGTCTATCGCCGGGGCCTGACGACCCCCGGCAAAGGTTGTACCGGCCCCAAAGACAAAGACTGTTGGCCTCCGTCATGTTGCGATGTGTGGAAACCAATGTCCGACGGGAACGTGAATTCAAAGCAATTGCAGCTCATTCGAGTTATTAAAGTGCGCGAGAGGACAACATCATGACCATCCCCGAAGGCTTTGATCCCAAGCAGGCGCACGTCGCATCGCAGTGGGCTCATGATCGTCCACTGAATGCGTGTCGGTTTGATCCGGCCGGGCGATTCGCGTTTTGTGGTTCCGAAGACGCACTTGTGGAACGATTCAATCTGGCGGATGGAGTTCGCACGATCTTCAGCGGAGGCCACCAGACCTGGGTGCGAGCCATCGCGTACTCAAAAGACGGTGCTCAGGCCATCAGCGCCGGCTGTGATGGGAAAATTACATGGTGGGAATCAGCCGCAGCCGAACCGAAACCAATTCGCAGCATCGAAGCTCACAAAGGCTGGATTCGAACGCTCGACGTCAGCCCGGATGGAACCCAGCTGGTCAGCGGCGGCAACGACAATGTCGTGCGGCTGTGGAATATCGCGAATGGCAGCCTGGTGCGAGAATTCACCGGCCACACTCGCCACGTCTACAACGTGGCCTTTCACCCCGAGGGGCAGATTCTGTTCAGCGGTGACCTGACCGGGGCACTCAAACAATGGGACGTCGCCACAGGCAAAGAGGTGCGTAGTTTCGACGCCAAGCCACTGCATTCCTTCAACGACGGCCAGAAGGTTGACTTCGGCGGTATCCGAGCCATCGCAGTGAGCCCCGATGGAAAATGGCTGGTCGCTGGCGGACTGCATAAGGCCACCAACCCTCTGGGAGCCGTGCATGAACCGCTGGTCCTGTTGTTCGACCTGCAGAATCAAACGGAGGAAGGCCTGAAGCCCGTTCGACAACTGATCGCCGATGGAATTACCGGAGGCGTCATCTGGCGTTTGAAGTGGCTGAGTGATGGATCGATCATGGGACTCAGCGGCGGCAGCACGGGCGGCTTTCTGTTGTTCTGGAAACCAGACACTGAGAAAGACTACCACCGCTTTGCGCTCCCAAGCCTGGCTCGAGACATGGATCTCCATCCTGACGGCCTGCAAGTCGCGACCGCGCACCACGACAAGCATTTGAGAGTCACCCGCCTGGCAGCGAAAGCGACGTAATCCGTCGGTGTGTATGACTCAGGCAAGGCACGAACATCGTGCCGACCACAACGAGCCGGAGAAACATGTTTCCGATCGGCCTGGTCTCTTCGATTCCGTTGCACGAGATTCGCCGAGGTCGAAGCCTGCAGCCGAGGCGTGCTGTTCAACTTGAATGATCACCGCTTTGGCAATGTCCGCAAACGTCCGACCATCGGCTGTTTTATGTTGTTTCCAATCCGGCCAGCGTTCCGGTGCTTGACCCAAATTCACCAGTCTCGAGGCCGATTTGTTGCAGCAGTGACACGAAGAGATTGCACAGCGGCGCGTTTTGGTCGCGGCGGAAGGCGAGGTGCTGACCGTGTTTGAAGCCGCCGCCTGCGAGCAGGATGGGCAGGTTGGTGTTGTCGTGCGTATTGGCGTCGCCCATGTTGCTGCCGAACAGGATCATCGTGCGGTCCAGTAGTCGTTGGTCGCCATCGGATTTGCTGGCCAGGTTTTGAACGAGTCGATGCAGTAACTCCATCTGCTGCCGGTCGGCGTCTTCGAGTTGCTTCACTTTCTCAACGGCCTGACCGTGGTGGCTGAGATTGTGATACCCGTCAGTCGTAGTTTCATTTTCATGCAGCTGAAACGACGGCGTCGCAAACGCATCAACCATCAGAGTGACGATACGTGTCGAGTCTGATTCCAGAGCCAGCTCAGCCATCGACAACATCAGCTCAAACTTCTGAAAGAACAACTTGTTGTCGGTGATGTCGTCGGGAGCGGGATCAGTCGTTGCCGGCTTGGGACGTTGTTCCCACTGTCGCGCTGTTTCGAGGCGTGCTTCCACTTCGCGAACGGAAGTCAGGTATTGGTCAAGACGCGCCCGATCATGGCGGCCCAGTCGGCGGCTGAACTGATTGGCATCGTCCAGTAACGTGTCGAGAATGCTGCCGCGTTCTTCGAGGCGATGAAGTTGATGTTGCACAGCTGCGGGATCGCCCTGGACAAACATCTTTCTGAACAATGCCGAAGCACTGTCTTGTGCGGGAAGCAGCGCGCCATCGCGAGTCCACGACAGGCTGCGGTTCGCCTTGTCGATGTTGACGCCGAGATTCATCGTCGGGAATCTTGTGACCGGGCCAAGTGCTTCGGCGGCGAATTGGTCGAGCGAAATGGTGTTGCGAAAACCGCTGCGTGTCGGTCCGCGGGCGGCTGTCAGAAAACAATTTTCCGTGCTGTGTCCACCTGCGACGTCGGGATGTGACAGCCCGCTGATGACAGTGAAGTCGCTGCGAACATCGGCCAGTTTGGACAGATAAGGAGAGAGTTCGTAGTCCGTTCCCGCTGTCGTCGGAAAAAACGATTTCGGCAACACGCCCAAATTGTTGGAAATCAGCAGCATCCGGCGCGGTGGTTCAATCGGGCCTGTTCGAACACCCGCCGTTGAGGCAAGGGACTCCAGCCAGGGCAAAGCGATTGTCACGCCGAGCCCGCGTAGAAATCTGCGTCGCGGCATCACCGTTCGGTTTTGTATTCGTGTCATAGTTTCATTCCGAGTGCGACTCGTTCTCCGTGCCCAGAAAGATGCGACTTTGAATCAGCCCATGTAGTAAATCGCTGGTGCGATAATCGTTGGCGGCACACGTATCCAGAATGCGTTCGATTTCTGCTCGGTCATAAAAACGGACGGGCGTTCCGGTGGAGTAGACGGTGAACTGATGCAGCAGATTTCGGGCGAGGCCACGCGTATTCGCCATAAACAGCTGTTTCAATTCCTGTACATCACGGAAGGCACGGCTGTCCAGTAACTTGCCGGTGGCATCGACGGGTGACGAAAGTGTGTACGCGAAATCGTGGCCGGCTCGATCAATGCCGGTGACCTTCTCGCCGTCTTCCAGGGCACGATAGCGAGTTCTCCAGCCGCCGAGAATGTCGAAGTTTTCCAGCGCCAGTCCGACAGGGTCGAAGCGAGCGTGGCAATTGGCACACGAAGTGAACTTCGTATGCAGCGCCAGCAAATCACGAATCGTCCTGGCACCGCGAATGTCCGGCTCAACGGCCGGGACACTTGCCGGTGGCGGTGGCGGAGGTTCGCCGATGATGCGATCCATAATCCAAGCTCCGCGGATCACTGGCGATGTCGCGGTGCCGTTGGCCGTGACTTTCAGAATCGCGGCCTGTGTCAGCAAACCGCCATACGGACTTTCGGGCGGCAACTCCACTTTGCGTATCGCCGAACCACTGATCGACGGCAATTGATAGTGCTGCGCGAGTCGATCGTTGACGTAGACGAAGTCAGAATCAATCAGAACGCTCACCGGCAGATTCTCACGCACCATCGCTTTAAAGAACTCGCGAGTCTCGCGTTCCATCGATTCGACCAGATACGCATCGAAGCGGTATTCGGGATGCAGCCGCACGTCCGGTTCATCGCGATTGATGTGCCGCAGGTTGAGCCAATAGTCAGTGAAGTTCTTCACAAAACGATCGAATCCATCATCCTGAATCAGGCGGTCCGTTTCTGCGCGAAGGACATCGGCATCACCGAGTTGCTGTTGTTTTGCGCGATCCAGCAGTTGCGGATCGGGCCGCGTGTTTGCCAGAAAGTGAGAGAGACGCGAGGCGACGGCGAAGTGGTCGTCACGCCCTTTCGGCTCGGGAAGAAAGAGGAAGTGGCCTGAGGACAGAAACGCCTTGTAGCCTGCCAGCATCGCTTCCGCGAATGGGACTCCTTCCGCGATTCGCCCGAGGATCAGCCGTTCAAATCTCGCAACAGTGTCATCCGACACTGGTTCTCGGGCAACGCGGTCAATGAAGTGTCGCAGGAGTCGACGAGCATCTTTCGGCGGGTATTGTGAGACGACTTCGACCGGCAACTCACCAAACAGCACTCGATGAGATGCCGGTGGCCAGACTTCTGAAGAAAGTGGTCCTGCAACTTCCAGCCACTGAAACGCGACGCCAGGCTGCCCACCGTCAGGCAACGGCGGATACCGGTAAGTTGGCGGACCTCCTTCGACGTTGCGTGCCAATGGAACGGGCAGGCCGAGCAGACTGTATTCGAATGTTTCACCTGTCCGCAGATCGACGATCGTTTCGTATTCGGCTCGATCGGGCTGAATGTCGATCAGCCCGCCGGTCGCTCGAACATCCCCCGAGACGTCCGGTCCGGACGGCTTCCGTGCGCGAAACGTCATTGGCACTGGCTGAGTCGCTGGTTTTAGTTCAAAGCCCGGCAACTGCAGAACCGCTCGCGCGGAAAATCGCACGCGATATTCACCGGGAAGATGCACAACAAATCCCTGAGGATAGCCGTAATAGGGCCAGTGAGCTGATCGAAACAACGCGAGTTCGATCGTTTCATCTTCGGGTGATGCTGCCAGCTGTTTGTTGTCGAGTGCCTTGTTGTCACGAGCGAAAAACATGGCCTCGCGGTTACCAAACGTCGACGTTTCTGCGAACAGTTTTCGACCGATCGCGCGGTACGTCGTCATTGGCGGTGGTTCGACGGTGGTGGCGATTGCTTGCTGCAATGCAGCTTCTCCGGCATCAAGATACGCTGCCAGTTGAACTCTTGAGATATCCAGTACCTCGGCCGTCTTATTGAAGTGCCACGCTTCACGATCTTCCGGCAGCATGTCGCGAATATCGAGTTTCGGCAGAGCCAGCACGTCGCGGAGATTCTGCTGGTACTCATCGCGGGTCAGCCTTCGCATCGGACCGCGTCCTGATTGTTCGACGTCTTTTCTATCTGCGCCATGAAGCGCTGCGGCAAGATTTCTGACCAGAGCATTTCGCTGATCGGCCGGAAGGTCATCAGGCTCCGGCGGCATTTCGCCCTGCTGAACGCGATCGTGAATGCGAATCCACCGCCGCCGAATAGCTCGGTCACTCAATTCGATCGGCAGCGACGAAAGATCAAGGCCACCTTCAGTAGCATCCTTGTTATGGCATTCGATGCAGGTGCGCTGAATCGCGTCACCAACGATTGGCGCAATTTCCTGAGCCACGGCTGTTGCCGCGATCGTCGCTACGAAGAAAAATATTGTATGTCGTAACACGATTCGCGTCCGAAGAACTGCTCTTCACGAGGCAGTGCATCGACTTTCGAGTTGGCGGGGTTAAAGCGGACAATGCGACGTGGACGAAATCCTTCCAGCACCAGCGCAAGACAAAGCCGCTTCATAATGTGCGGGTAACATCAGTGATCGATGCAATCCTGAATTCCGCAGCACAGGGCCAGGTCGTGTGTCCTGCAACGATTGCCTTGATACTTTATAGTAGCTTATCGCCAGACTCTCGGAAAAGGCAGTGTTGAGATTCGCCGATGCCAATGCCTGCCAAAAGCTGGCAGCATCGCAAGCGATGCTCGAGAGCGGACGATCCTCTGCCATTCGTGACGGAGCGATTGCTGTTCGGCACGCAAGCTGCGTGGCCTGAATGACACGGCCCTCAGGTATCAATTCGATCGCACCTGACGTCTGATTGATGGAGGGCGACTCTTAGTGGAAGCCCGCAAAGACAGCGAAAGCGTTGAGAAAGTCTGCGGCTGTCGTACTGGAAGCGACTGGCGGGGTTTGGCACCGGAGTTGCTTTCAAAGTAGGCGATGTTGGATTCAATCTTCAAATTGATGATGACAAACCGGTGGCCGGGACGATAACGTGCGGTGGCGATTGATCGACAAGGACTTTCATGTTTTACAGTGCTGCAAAACTTCTGACTCTGCTAAGCGTGTTGTTGCACGCGGGGATGGGATGTTGCGCTCACCATGATCATTGCTCGGTCCTCAACTCTTTGCCTTCTGCTGTCGATCCGCAGGAATCGCAGGACACTCACCAGTGCAGATGTAAGTTTCACGCTCACTGTAATGCGGAATCCAACAGTGAAAATGCTGGCGAAGATGAGCCGGACCACAGTTCGTGTCCTTGCGGTGAAAGCCACGGAAATTGCTCAGACCACTGCTCGTGGCTGACGAATTCGAAGGTGGAATTGCCTGCGGATGTTGGAAATTTGCTGCCTTTGGCAATCGCTGACGTTTGGTCGTTGCAGGCTTCGAATGGTGCATTGATCGCCAGCGGTTTCTCGCATTGTCCACCGCGGTTGTCCGAATTAACGGACTCCATGCGCGCCCGGACTCAGGTCTGGCGACTGTAAAAGAGCTTTGCGGGTATTTCCTGCTGAGGCTCTGAATACCCTGTGTCACACGCCGTGACATCTGCTGCGCGAACCTTCTTCTGATCGTCGCAGACTGTGTTTCAGTTGCTTGCAGCTGGCCGTCGTCCGCCGTTGCCCCTGCAATTCCAACAGATCGATGCCGCGCGAATGTCTCTAATGCGCACGGCTTTTCCTTCCCAAGTACGCTCTCAGGACGGTTGTGTCCCATGAAATCTCGCATGCCGAAACTCCCCATGAAGTACGTTTGGCCGGTCACGATGATCATCGTCGTTGTGGGGGCTGCTGTCACTCGCGAACGCTGGTGGCCGACTCTGAATTCGTGGGTGCAGTCGACCGTTGCCGATAACCGCGCCCCGACCGAGTTGGATGAACACGGCGAAGACGCTCAGGATCCGCATGCCGGACATGATCATGCTGGCCACGACGAAGCGACTTCGCTGGAACTGTCGGATCAGGCTCGGCGAAATCTTGGCCTGACTGGTGACGGGACAGCCGGAATTCAGCTGACGACGTTCAGTAAATCGATCACGGTCCCCGCTGTTGTTGTGGAACGAGCCGGGCGCAACCGGATTGAAGTCGCCGCTCCGATGAACGGGGTGATTACGAACATTCACGCGGTGGCGGGTGAGGCCGTCGAACCGAATAGTCTGCTTTTCGAAATCCGTCTGACGCATGAAGATCTCGTGCGTTCACAGACAGAATTTGTCACCACGCTGGGTGAACTGGACATCGAAGACCGTGAAATCGCTCGGCTTCAGGATGCGGCGACGTCCGGTGGCGTCCCGCGTAAAACGCTGCTGGAACGCCAGTATGCTCGCGACAAGCTGCAATCACTATTGGTTGTTCAACAGGAAGCTCTCCGGCTGCATGGGCTTTCGGAAGCGCAGGTGCAGCAGATTGCGAAGAGTCGACGGCTGCTGCGGGAATTGAAGCTCTATTCACCAAATGCGGATGGCACGAGTTCAACGGATTTGAAACTCAGCAGTGCGTTTCAGCAAACCTCCATTCGTCCAGTCAGCATGGAAGCGGCGGTCGCTGATCCGCCGTTGATCCTTCGAGAACTGCTGGTCCACCGTGGCGAAGCGGTGAATGCTGGCGAACCTTTGGGGACGCTGGTCAATTATTCGGAGTTGTACATCGAAGGGATGGCGTTCGAGCAGGATATCACGCAACTTTCGAATGCAAACCAGAACGACTGGAAAGTCATAGCCTTGTTTGATGAGGCGGAAGGCAACGTTGCGGAAGTGCAGGGGTTGGACATTGCTTATCTCGACACCGAGATTGATCGGACGTCGCGCACACTGAAGTTCTTTGTTCGACTGCCGAACGAACTGACTCACGAAAATAAGCCGCAAAACAATGTCCGATTCGTCAACTGGCGATATCGACCGGGGCAACGGCTGCAGCTGCGCGTGCCTGTTGAGCAGTGGGATGATCAAATCGTTCTGCCCGTCGACGCGGTTGCTCGGGAAGGAGCGGAATACTTCGTCTTTCAGGAGAATGGCGATCACTTCGATCGGCTTCCGGTGCACGTGAAATATCGCGACCAGTTTTCTGTCGTCGTCGCAAATGATGGACAGTTGTTTCCCGGTGACGTGGTTGCCATGCGAAGCGCTCACCAAATGCAAATGGCCCTGAAGAACAAAGCCGGCGGCGGTGTTGACCCTCACGCCGGGCATAACCATTGACGCGGCCAGAGACGCGGCCAGAGACGAGAGCGGAGAGCCCAGGGATACGCAATTAGACGAGTGAGGAGAGTGATGTTTCGATTTGAAAAACTTACGGTTTGGCAGAAAGCGATCGACCTCGCTGACGCGATCTGCAAATTGACCAGGACATTCACAGAAAATGCTTTCGACGACTTGTACTCGAAGTCTGAGGAGGTCGCCCGAATGCTTACAGCGTATTACGCTGACTTATGGCCGCGGTGCACGCGTTTCGAACGAAGAAAGCCTGCACCCGCGAGCGAGTACCGTTCACAACAATAAGTAAACTGCTCTAGCGGCCTCGGTCCCAGCGTGCTGAAGAAACAAACGCCTGAGGAGTAACGACCCACCCCGACACTTTTCTTAGTGCCGCCCCTTTGCGGCTCTAGACTCTCGACACTCTACTCTGGACTTTCCGTGCTCAACGCAATCATCAAATTCGCTCTCACACAGCGACTGCTAACCATCGCAGTGGCCATATTCCTGCTGGGATACGGTTCATGGCAGGCTTTGCAGATGGACATTGACGTGTTTCCGGACCTGAACCGGCCGCGCGTGGTCATCATGACGGAAGCTCCGGGCCTGGCTCCGGAAGAAGTGGAAACGTTAATCACATTTCCGCTGGAAACGGCGATGAACGGTGCCAACGGAGTGCAGGCTGTGCGCAGTTCGTCAGGGATTGGGATCTCCGTGGTCTACGTCGAATTCGATTGGGGAACGGACATCTACACCGACCGGCAGATCGTCATGGAACGTCTGCAGCTGGTGCAGGACAGAATGCCGCAGGGCGTGAAGCCCACGCTGGCGCCGATCTCGTCCATCATGGGCCAGATTCTGATGCTGGCGATGTGGAGTGAAGACGAAAAGACCGACCCGATCGAATTACGCACGACTGCCGACTGGGTGGTTCGCCAGCGGATTCTGACCATTCCTGGTGTGTCGCAGGTCTTCACGATGGGAGGCGGACGTAAACAGTTTCAGGTGCTGGTCGATCCGGATGAAATGATCCGCTTCGGGGTGACGCTGCACGAAGTGAAACAAGCGGTTGTCGGCAGTAACGAAAACGCAACCGGCGGTTACCTGGACGAGCAGGGACCGAATGAACTCCTCGTCCGAGCTCTCGGTCGAATTCAGGACATCGAAGACTTGCAGAAGGTTGTTGTGGGAGTCCGTGATGGTCGCCCGATTGCGTTGGCTCAGATTGCCCGAGTGGTCGAAGGCCCACAGGTGAAACGCGGCGATAGTTCGGCGTTTATTCGTAAGGACGACGGTACATTTTCCGGCGGTTCATCCGTTGTGCTGACCATCAATAAGCAGCCAGGAGCTGACACGCGTCACATCACCGACGCGATTTTGGCAGCGGTTGAAGATCTGAAGCAGACCATGCCCGGCGATATCAAAATCGTTCCAGTGTATTCACAGAAGTCATTCATTGACCGGGCCATCGCGAATGTCGTCGAAGCACTGCGTGATGGGGGCATTCTGGTTGTTGTGATTCTGTTTTTGTTCCTGCTGAATTTTCGCACGACGTTCATCACGCTGACGGCGATTCCGCTGTCGCTGGTGATGACGGCCGTTGTTTTCTCGATTTTCGGGTTCTCCATCAACACGATGACGTTGGGTGGACTTGCCGTTGCCATCGGTGAACTTGTCGACGATGCGATCGTCGACGTTGAGAACATCTTTCGGCGGCTCAAAGAGAATCGGCAGGCCGCGGTTCCCAAACATCCGTTGGTGATTGTCTATCAGTCCAGTTGTGAGATCCGCAATTCGATCGTCTTCGGCACGATCATCGTGATTCTGGTTTTCATCCCACTGTTTGCTTTGACGGGTATGGAAGGACGCTTGTTCGCTCCACTGGGAGTCGCCTACATCGTTTCGATCCTGTCGTCGCTGGTAGTGTCGCTGACGGTGACTCCTGTGCTTTGCTATTGGATGCTGACGGGGAGTCAAGAGCGCAAGGTTAAGAGTCGAGAGGAAATCACAAGCGGAAGTGCAGCTGCTCTGGGCTCTGGACACTCAACTCTGGACTCGTTCTTCCTGCGTGGTCTGAAGTGGGTGGGCGATCACGTCATCCGATTTAGTCTGGCGTTTCCTCGATTCAATCTGACGGTCACCGTCCTGGCTGTCGCATTGTCGGGGTTGTTTGTCTTCAATCTGGACCGTGACTTCCTGCCGCCGTTCAATGAAGGATCAATGCAGTTGAATGTGGTACTGCCGCCAGGGACATCGCTGGCAACATCCAACGATATCAACAAGACCGTCGAACAGCGATTGCTGGAACTTGACGACGTCGACCGCTTTGTGCGACGCACCGGTCGAGCGGAACTGGATGAGCACGCGGAAGGCGTGAACATGAGCGAATACGTGCTGGAGCTGAATCCGGATTCGCCTCGCAGTCGCGAAGAGCAACTCACGGAAATCCGCGAAGCGATGGCCGACATTCCTGGCATTGTCACTGCCGTGGAACAACCAATCGCTCACCTGATTTCTCACATGTTGTCCGGTGTGAAGGCTCAGATTGGTATCAAAATCTACGGAGACGACCTGGACGTTCTGCGACGAAAAGCGGGCGAAATGGAAGCGGCGATCAAGGGCGTGGCGGGAGTCACTGACCTGATGGTCGAACCGCAGGTCATCATTCCTCAAATGCGCATTGAACTCGATCGTGACAAGCTGTTGCTGTACGGCATGACCGCAGCGGATGTGAATGAATTCATCTCAACCGCGATGAACGGTGACGTTGTGTCCGAAGTGCTGCTTGGTCAACGTACCTTCGATCTGATGGTGCGATTGGACGAAAACTATCGGGAAGACGTTCAAAAGCTCAAGCGTTTAACAATCGACCTGCCTGACGGTGGCAAAGTGCCTTTGGAAGCGGTCGCCAAAATTTACGAATCCGGTGGGCCGAACACGATCAATCGTGAAAGCGTGCGTCGACGAATCATTCTGCAGTGCAACGTCAGCGAACGCGGCGTCGTCGATGTTGTTGAGGACATTCAGAAAGCCGTCGCACCGGTCATCGCGACAATGGATGACGGTTACTTTGTCGAGTTTGGCGGACAGTTCGAAAGTCAGCAGTCGGCCACGCGAGTCATCGGCGGCCTGTTCTTCGTTTCCATGATCGGCGTGTTTATGGTGTTGTTTACGATGTTCCGTTCGGTCAACCTGTCTCTGCAGGTCATGGCTGCGTTGCCGATGGCATTCATTGGAGCGGTGGTGGCCCTCGTTATTACCGGTCAGACGCTCACCGTTGCGGCCATGGTCGGATTCATTTCACTGGGTGGTATCGCTTCACGAAACGGGATCCTGCTGCTGAATCACTACCTGCATCTGGTGAAGTTCGAAGGCGAAAGCTGGACGAAAGACATGATCGTGCGAGCCGGTCTGGAACGATTGGCGCCCGTGCTGATGACGGCCCTGACTTCAGGAATTGGACTGGTGCCGCTGGTCCTGGCGTCCGGTGAACCCGGCAAGGAAATTCTGTACCCGGTCGCGACGGTCATTCTCGGCGGATTGATCAGTTCCACGCTGTTGGATTTCTTCGTTCACCCGGCGTTGTTCCTGTTGTTTGGCATGAAAGAAGCACAACGTGTGATTGAGGCATCCAACGAAGAAATTGAGATGGAAGAAGAACATCATTAATGGGGAATA
>CALFOL010000605.1 GCA_937919915.1 uncultured Planctomycetaceae bacterium | reverse complement strand
TGTGGATCAGAAAACTGGGCCAGGGCTATTCTGCATTCGTTGCTGCGGGCGATCGGGGACGTGGACAGCGACGGATACTGCGACGCCTTCGTCACGAACTTTTACAACGAGACAAATACGCTGTACAAAAATGTTTCAGGATTGTTTTTCGAAGACAAAACCGACCACATGAATCTGTCAACCGCCTCGTTGCCGTCGCTGGGATTTGGCACGCAGTTTCTGGATGCGGATCTTGATGGCAGCCTTGAAATATTTGTGGCGAATGGACATGTCGACGATCTGCGTCATCGGAACAAGCCGTATCAGATGCCTGCACAATTCTTCTACCAGAACGACGAATCTTTTGTGGAAGCGACTGCTGAAGATCTTGGAGACTATTTTCTCCGAACCCATCTGGGGCGGTCCGTCGTCTGCCTGGATTGGAACGGTGACGGCCAGTCAGACATCGGCGTTGGACATTTGTCTGAACCGTACGCTTTGCTTACGAATACTTGCCCTAATCTCAATCAAGGCGTGACGATGAGATTCGTCGGCGTGTCATCGAGTCGCGATGCTGTGGGCCTCACGGTCTCGTGGCAGCTGGAAAGCAAAACGATCACAAGACAAATCACAGCAGGCGACGGATATCAGGCCAGTAACCAGCGCGAAGTTTGGTTGGCCTGTGATGCAACTGGCCAAATCAGCACTCTGCACGTCACCTGGCCAAATGGCCACACCCAAACCATTCATGAAATTCCTGGCGGTACTCGCGGTGTACTTCGGGAGGACGTCGGCCACTGGTTTCCCCTCCCGTGACCGGGCACGGCAGATGCCCTGCTTTCACCTCGCCAGCGGCCAAAATGGACAAGTCGCCTGCTACTCAGGAACGACGATCAGCTGCATATCATCATTCACGACATCCAAAATCGCCACCGATGCCGTGCGAACTCGAAACAACGCTCCGGGATTAATCCGCCGCGTCGAGCCCTCCATCTGATCCATCGCCAGATGCGAATGCCCTGACAACAAATAGTCCGGTTCATCCGCCATCAAAGCTTTGCGTTCATCCGCCAGATGCCCGTGCGTCACGGCAATCCGCTTGCCGCCAAAGGAAAACCGCCCGCCCCACTCAAGGCACGTCGCGGAATGTAATTCTGCCGCGGCGCGCAGTTCCGGCACCGCGTCGGCGTCATGATTTCCAAACACAAAGTAGAACGGAAGCACGCTGCAGATTTCAACAATCCGAGCGTTCGCAAGGTCTCCGCAATGCACCAGCACTTCTGCCCCGGCCTCCAACAGCAGATCGACGGCGACCTGAGTCCGCTTCGCGCGATTGTGTGTGTCTGAGAGCACGCCGATCAACATCCGAAAATCCTAATGCGGGAGGCCCGCAGCCCATTCGAGCTACCGCTCGGAAACGCTCCGTTGTCGCTCCGAAAACTTAGCTCAATAGCAACAAGTTTCGTTCAATAGGCGTTGCTAGCGATTCCGCCCTGCTCCGCTGAGACTCATTCCAAAAAAGCGTTTCAGAATCCATTCCCCCACAACTGTCACAATCGCAAAGACAGCAATCCCCAACAGAGTCGACACCAGCACAGTCGCGTACAACTCATCCGTGTGAATGCCGCTTTTCTTGCGTTCGATCATCACGCCGAGCCCCTTCAGGCTCGATCCCACAAAGAACTCGCCCACGATCGCGCCGACGATCGCCGCGCCGCCCGCGATACGAATGCCGCTGATCAAATACGGTAACGCATTCGGCAGCCGCAGCTTCCATAGCGTCTGCCAACGCGTCGCGGAATTCAACCGAAACAGCTCCAACAGATTCAGATCCACCTGCAGCAGACCGGTCGTGGTACTGGTGATAATCGGAAAGATACTGATGATCATCGAGATCAATGCCACACCATAAAAACCTCGATCAACGGCGATCACGACGATCGGAGCGATGGCAATGATGGGAACGGTCTGCAGCAGGATTGCATAAGGATAGAACGCGCTGCGAATCAGTCGCGATTGAGAAAAAGCGAACGCACTGCTAACACCAAACACCACACTGCCGAATAATCCCACCATCGCCGCCGTCGCGGTCTGCAGACACGCCTCCCGCAATTGGGGTGCTTGACGAACCAGTGCCCGCCAGACCTCCACGGGCGATGGAATAACGATGTTCGAAATCCCGCTCGCCCAGACCCCGAACTGCCATGCCACAAGCACGAAGATCGTCACCACGATGGGCGCGGCCAATTCCAGTGCCACAGATCGCATCCGTCCGG
The DNA here is from genome assembly GCA_937919915.1 of uncultured Planctomycetaceae bacterium. Taxonomy (GTDB): domain Bacteria; phylum Planctomycetota; class Planctomycetia; order Planctomycetales; family Planctomycetaceae; genus Fuerstiella. The sequence continues at coordinate 5,565 of CALFOL010000605.1, read as the reverse complement.
AGTATGTCACGGCGTCGCCTCCTGCTGTGAGACAGCAACTGCACTAACGGCTGCATGCAGCGCGTCGGTCACGACATCGACCAAACGATGAAACTCAGGATCACTACGCAGTGTCCGATTGCGTACTGATAAGATTGAAACGTCAACATCTGCATGAATCGTGGACGGATCGCCGCCGAGCACCAGGACACGGTCACTCATAAAAACCGCTTCATTGATATTATGAGTCACCAGCACGGTCGTCAGCGACCGCTCGTCGTGAATGCGCCGAACATCTTCTTCCAGCTGCATTCGCAGCAAGTCATCCAAAGCGGCAAACGGTTCATCCATCAACAACACCGACGGCTGCAACACCAATGCTCGTGCCAGCGAGACACGCATCTGCATGCCACCGGACAATTCAGACGATCGCTTGCGAGTGTCGTTGGAATTCAATCCGACGAGTTCAAACAAACCGTTCAAGTCACGATCCGAAACACGGCTCGGCTGCAGGCCCAGCTCCGCGGGCAGGACTACATTCTCACGAGCCGTTCGCCACGGAATCAGATTGGGACTCTGAAACACCATCCCCGTAGCCGTTTTCACAAGCGTTTTCGCAGGCGTCTCGGAATGAGCCGTGTCAACGCTGCCAGCCGTCGGCAGCAGCAGCCCGGCGATCAGTCGCAGCAGAGTCGATTTTCCGCTGCCGGAGGCGCCGAGCAGGCTAACAAACTGCCCCTGCGGAACAATCAGTTCCGGAATGTCCAGCACATCCGGTCCGGCGATTGAGTATTGAAACCGCAGTCCGGAAACTCGAAGGCTGTTGGGCAAAGGCATGATGGAGAATTTGCGTTGCGATGATTTCGTGCAGGTCAGCGTCTCATAAGTCTATTCGTTTAACCCGACGCCATCGGGTTAAACGGTCGATTTCCTTTCAGGAATAATGGGTGTGATCACATGATATCTCTGGGGCGAAACGTCATTTGAGTAAAATCTGCCTTCTGAGGCGACTCACCGATCCTGGTAATTCGTCCTTTACCAAGTTTAAAACGGTAGCGATTCGTAATCGGATCAGGAACGCGATGCACAACGCTGTTCGGCGGCGCCTTTGCATCCAGAGCGTTGCTCCACACAACGCCTGGCTTGATCGCTTTGGTCACGATCGCCACGGCTTCATAGCTGCCCTTGCCGATGCGAATCAGTCCGGCTTTATCCAGACCAGTAAAGCTCTGATCACCGTTTTCCACGCCAACAAACCCACCGGTTTGGATCAGTACATCGTCGTTCTCGATGCGCACCAGGTCACCGCTTTCGATGCCGCGAGACGCCGCGTCATCAGGATGGATTTCCACGAACTGACTCGGCCAGCGATCATTGATGTACTTTGTCCGTTGACCATCAAAGTTCGTCTGCCAGATTTCGTTGACGCGCCCCATCGTGACCCACAGTTCATCGCCTGTCGGCTTGATGCGTTCGTAGAAATCGGAAAACTCTGACCACGGCGTCTTATGCAGCAGCCCTTTGCCACTGTGCGAACTAAACGTCTGCATCCATTTCATGTGCAGCGTCGGACCTTCCGGTTTGCCGATATCCATATCGTGGTCGTGCAACCGCTTGGTGCCAATGATGGCTCCGCGTGCCTTTGGATCGTCCAGATGCCCGGCGTAGTCGCGGTATTCCTGAGGCTCCGTGAGTTCAGTCCGCCAGCGTACCGGCGTTTGAATACCGGTCGTTCCCAGTTGCCGCAGTAGATCATGCCCCTTCATGCCCAGCTGTTTGGCATAGGTCACTAGAGGATGATAATTCAAAATGCCCTTCCGCCCGAATCGCGCGGCTTGTTCGAAGACGTCGTTGCTGTCTTTCCAGTCGTAATCTTTGAAACCCATCTGCTGCGCGAATTGCTGTATGATCCACCAGTCGGGTTTCGCATCGCCCGGGGCATCACAGAATTTCGAGTACAGCCTCAAGCGACGTTCACCGTTGCAGCGTGTGAAGTTTTCTTCGCCCCAGGTCGCCGCCGGCAACACCAGATCTGCGAATTCCGTCCCCATCGGCGCGACGGGATAGATGTCCTGGTGAACAACCACCATGCCTTTGGAATCAACGCGCGCTTTCAACGTGGCCACCACACTGTCGACATCCGCTTTAGAAATCTGGTGCTCTGACTCACTGGTCATCGCTCGAAAACTGGTCATCAGTTCCTGGCTGGCCGCCATCGCCTGAGTCCACGTGGTTCCGATCACCCATGCAAACCGCAGATTGCCGGCTTCGACCCAGCGATCGAGATCGATCTCTTTTTTGCGACGGCCGACCTGTTTTTCCGGCGAGAACGTCCGAGGGTACGATTCCGCACCCATCCAGCCGCGTTGATGGCCGCCCATGCGCGATACGACTCGCCCTTCGCGATTACCCGAGCCACACAACAAAGCCAGCGTTGAATAGCTCGCTGTGTTCAGATAATTATTGCTCCAGTAATTTCCTTTCTCCAAAGCGAACGACGTCTTCGGCCGCACGCCTTCGATCGGCCTGGCGATCATTTCTGCAGCCAGCTGAATCTTGTCAGCCGGAATCCCTGTCACCTCGGCGGCATTGGCTAACTCAGCGTCGGAGTTCTCCAGAATCCATGTCTTGTACTCATCAAACGACGCACCAAATTTTCCCCATGTGGTTCGCCACTGCCAAGGCGTGTTGCGAGTTCCGCGGCCAAAACCAGAATCGATTTCCCAGCGATTAGCGACCCATTCCTTAATGAAGTCGCTGTCTTCCCAGCCGTTCTCCAGAATCAACCGCACCAGCGCCAGATGCAGGATTGTGTCGGTGCCAGGGATGATCTGAAGAAACAAGCCGCCATTGGCTTCGGCCCAGGCAACCCCGGTCGTGCGTCGCGGCAGCACATAGATGTGCTTAATATTGGGACGCATCATCCATTCGGTCCACGCCACCGTTTTGGTTTCGTAAGGATCGGTCCCCGAAAACAGAATCACGTCGGCCTTCGACCAGTCTTCGTACGACGCACTGAACGGAATGATACCGGCATCGTCGATACCGGCTGTGTCGTTACCGGGACCGGGCTTGTCGTGTGGAGCATAAGCGGGCGTCTGAATCGATTCGAAAGCCAGCTTGGAAATCGCGTACGTGTTTTCGAAGTACTGGTACGAGAACGTCTTCATCCCCCACGCTTCACGACCGTGCGTATCGATCACGTACTGGCTAACCTGAGCCATAACATCAATCGCGTCTTCCCAGGAAATCGGAACCAGCTGACCGTTGACTCGCAACATCGGCGTCTTCAGTCGGTCTTTGGTCGCGCCCTGAGGATCGTAGGCTTTCTTTGCCAGACAACCGCCACGCACTGAGTGATTTCCGCCGCGATTGACGACGGTCGCATTCGCATCGGGCAGGACAACCAGGTTGTGTCTTACTCCATCAACAACGCAGTAACTGTGTTCATTGGGGCTGATCCAGTTTCCCGAAGATTCTGCAACCGGGAAGTCAACGCCCAGCGCATTGGTGTCGGCGGTCTGGCCACCTTCCGTTCCTTCGGGCCAGGTGTAAGCCTTGTAGCCGCAGCCCACGATGCAGTAATCGCAGGCTGTCGTCACCACTTTGGCGTTGCGGGGCGGAAGAGGAACGGAGTTTTGATTTTGCATTTGCGCGATTTGATCTGAGATTGGAAATTTGAGATCTCAAACTTCGAAAAGTTAACCGTTCACTGAATAGCCGTACAACAGCCCGGCGATTCCGGTCGCGTAAATGTCGTCGCCATCGAGTTCCAGAATGATCTGAGGCAATGCTTCCGTGGCGTGACCGGCGATGACCATACCGTGTCGAGTCAGGTCGAAGGTTGTCAGATGCAGACGACAGGGCCCCGCGACTTTGTGTTCGGCGTTGTACTCGCCCTCTAATGAGCCACCCATGTGTGTGCAGCGGCCACTGAAGGCCACGATGTCCTGAGCATCACCGAGACCTCCACCAGACAGTTCTGCCGTTTTGATCAGCATGCAATTGTGCAGTTCCCCTTCGCCCGGATAGTTAAAGCTCACGGGCTGGTCGGCTTCCAGCTTTGACAGTTGCCCGATCTTCTGCCGCGGCAACTTCGTCACCTGCACAGGCGTATCCTGAGCCTGTCCGTGAACCCGGTTCGGAAACAGTTCGCCAAGCAGCATCGTCGCTGTCGCAGCGCCGGATGCGTTCAGAAAAAGTCGGCGGCTAACGCAGGTTGCCTGACAATCGATTTCGGGTTGACTGGTCATGAACACATTTCGGTATGGATTAATTTGTAAGCCGACGGTGCTAGCCGCGGGCTTTTTCGACTCGCCTTCCAGCAAACATCAGCCCCGAGATTCGCTAAGGTACGGCCGCGAATTCTTCATCAACTTTATAGGTCGGTAACCTTGGGACATCGATGCGAATCTCCGATCCGCTCAGCGAATACAGAAACTCAATCAATTGAGACTGTTCGTCTTCCGTCAGATTCAGCGGCTTGAGCAACGGGCTTTGATTCGGATCGTCGCCGCCACCGTTGTTGTAAAACTCAACCACTTCTTCCAGCTCCGAAAACACGCCGTTGTGCATATACGGAGCCGTGTATTCGATGTACCGCAGCGACGGCGTGCGAAAGCGGCCTTTGTCGGTTTCTTTTTTCGTTGTGTAATACAATCCCAGGTCATGATCGGCACTGCGATAAACGTCTTCCGGAACGCCACGAATGTAGTGCTGATAACGCAACGCCACCTGACGCAGCGGGTCCGTGGTGAACACTTTCTGCCGCGGCAAATCCAGAAAGTGATAATCCTCGTCACTCATCAAGGCCCCGTTATGACACTGAATACATCCCGCCTTGCCCTGAAACAGCGCCAACCCGGCGACAGCGTCCTCTGACAATTCGTTGGTGTCGCCGGTAAGGTACTTATCGAATGCGCTATCACGAGAAATCATCGCCACGCGTTCGAACGTCGCGATAGCTCGCATGGCATGAGTAAACGTAGGCCGGTCGACTCCGAATGCTTCTTTGAACAGAGTCAGGTATTCCGGCATCTGCATGATGCGTTCTTCGACCATCGCCTGATCCGCATTGCCCGCCAGATTGCCAGTAGCTGCGCTGACGGCCTGTGCTTCCAGGCTGGGAACTTCACCCGCCCAGAATAGTTTTGTGTAGAACGCTGAGTTAATCGTTGTCTGAGAATTGCGCCAGTGTTGCGTCCCCGCGTAGCCTCTTGAAACCGCCTGGCCGTCTCCCCAACCCATCCGCGAATCGTGACACGACGCACAGCTGGTGCCGAGGTCACCGGACAGTCGGTTGTCGAAGAACAGCAGTTTGCCCAAAGTGACTTTGGCGTCGGAGATAGGGTTATCGGCCGGCACAGGAACATCGGGCAGCGGCGCCAGCGCAGGAAACTGACTGGCCAGGTCCGTCGTCGAAGGCGCCGGAGTGGCAACGACGTTGTCGACTGGTGGCGTTAGTTGTTCTGAGTTGCCCACCACAGGAGGGACAGGCGTTTGCGGCGCAGACGGCGTTTCCTTTTTTCCGCAGCCGACGAAAACCAGGACACAAACACAAATCATGGCGAGCCCCGGGCGTAAGCC
>CALFOL010000604.1 GCA_937919915.1 uncultured Planctomycetaceae bacterium | reverse complement strand
GAGCGCTGAGCGAACGTCACAAGATTCGTGGCGTACCGTATTGGGAATCACGTGGATCGCGGGGGTGATTCTGCTGTTGGCACGTGTGCTGTTGGAGTTATTCAGAACGATGCGACTGATCGCAGGTTCTTCGGCTGCGACAACGAGAATTCAGACTGTCATGGAAGCAGTGTCGCTTCGCAACGTCGGGCCCGTTCGCCTCTCTGACGCTGTTCGCGGTCCGTGTTCTGCCGGTTGGATGAAGCCGCGCATTCTACTGCCGAAGGCCTGGACAGAAACGGCCTCCGAGCACGATCTTCGCACAGTGATTGCTCATGAACTTTCGCACGTTAAAGGACGAGATTCTCTGTGGGACCTGCTGGCGCGATTCTGTCAGGCTGCATGGTGGTTCCATCCGTTAGTCTGGATGCTTCAGAAACGACACCAACTGGCGTGCGAACATCTCAGCGATGCCGCCGCAGCCCAGGTCAGTGGCGGAACGTCCAGTTATCGAAGTCGCCTGGCAACGTGGGCTTTGGAATTCAACGAACGAAGTCGACAACCAACGGCGAGCGTTCTGTCGATGGCCGATCATTCTCAGTTAGATCGGCGGTTGCGATGGCTTAAGTCAAACGGCAACGCAACACGCCTGGCTCGCGGTGCGACCGGAGCAGCCATCATCGGCGGGCTGCTTGTCTTGTTTGCCTGCACTTCATTGTCATTCGTACGTGCACAAACCAAGGCACTCGACGAGGCTCCGAAAACTGAAGCTCCATTTGTCGAAAAAGAGCCGCTGCCGCTCGAAGATGACTCATCAGAAAAGATATTCGAAGTCCTGGTTGTTGACGAGGACAACGAACCCATTCCAAGTGCAGAGGTTCATGCGTCTGTGACAAAATGGGATGGTGAAGAGGACGATAGTCTCCAAAATCGTGAGATCAACTTCCGACATGTCGAGCGCATCGGTGAAACTAATCTGACGTTTCCGCGAAATGCTCTGGCCGTAAATCTCTGGGTTCGTGCAGATGGATTTTCCCTGGTTAATGAACACTACACGTTGAAGGGGACGGCCATCATCAAGCTGAAGCGGGGTCGCGTCATCAAAGTGCGGACCGTGGATGAAGCCGGGGAATTAGTCGAAGACGCGTTTCCAATCCTTGAAAATTCCAACATCCGTGGTCGCGAATTCAAACCCGACGGCAGCGGAAACCATGTCTCACCAGCCGTGAGTATGGATCGCAAGTGGCTGCGAGTTGTCGGAGTTTCTGACGACAATGCCTTGCAGTTCAGCGATCTGATTGACGTAACAGCCCAGGACGCGGCGGATGCCGACGGCATCATTCACGCGAAACTCAAACCGGGAATAACTGTGCGTGGACAACTCGACGCCTCCGTTCCGCGACCGGTCGAAAACGGTATCATTAATCTGTGCATTGCGGAAGAAGCCGATCATCGAATTCCCGTCGGCTTTCGTGACGTGGGGGCTCAGTGGCATGATTCGATTCCCATCGACAGACAGGGGCTGTTTGAAATCAAGTCTCTGCCGCCAGGTGGCCACCTTCAATTGTATGCATTCACAGGGCGACATCAGTCTCGACACCCTTCGATCAGTGAACTCCGCGACTATTTGACGGAGCACGAAGCGGGGGAAGAAGATGTGCTTGAGGTTGCGAAGGGACGGCAAAGTTCGATTCTTCCACTGTTGTTCCCGTTGGTTGATGATGACGATGATGGAATCGTTAAAATCAAACTTCCGTGTGTCCCCACGACTCGCGTGACAGCAAAAATCGTTTCACCAACCGGCGAACCTCTATCGGGTGCGACACTCAGGTTTGATCCCAACGGCGTGTTTCTGGCCGGAAATCTATTCATTCCAGGACATGAATGGAGCAGCTCTGACATGGTGCGAATGATGCCGCATGAGCGTCCACAGTGGATCGAAAACACTTTTCATGCGGTGCAAACCGACGAAAACGGAATTGCGATTGTTGATGTCCCGGGGTACAGCCGCCAGAGATTTCGGGTTGAAGCAGACGGATATGTTTTGCCCATTCATCCACTCTCGCCGCCGGAAAGTCAATCGCGCTAGGCCAGCGTTGAGCTTGAACCGGGTGCATCTCTCCGCCGAACAATTACGATGGAACGTGAGATCGATTTGCTTGAACGAGAAGTCATGGTCCTTGACGGCGACGGAAAACCGCTGCCGGATATCGCGCTGACAGTCATCGATGTGGGCTTCGAGAAAGCACCGGACGACTGGGAACTATGGTCGGTGCAACGATTCGGCGCAATTGCCAGGGCAACGAGTTCTCTCGAAGGGAAGGCCATTCTTCGTGTTCCCAGAACCATAAACGGGCAAAGTGTGGCGCAATATCGCGTCAACGTCGAAGGCCTCGTCGACTTGGAAGCTCCGGATGAAAAACGCAGAACGAAAGCTCAGGTCCGGACTCGCCTCGCACTGCCGCTCTTGGACGATGGAAATGTCATCGGGGTTTCCGTGTCTAAGAACCCTCCAAAGTATGAGAACAATTCCTATCGAGATGCCACGGCAACGTACGTCAACCCAGCGACGCTGATACCGGCAACAGCCACCGCGCTCCTCAAGAAGCTGCTCGAACGGCCAACGCTGGTCGTGCTGAATCGGCTGCTCGCCATCAACGAATACACCCAGACCACGACATTGGAATTCTATTCTGATTTCAACTATGTGACGAGCAATAAATCGCCGGTTGCATCAATTCCAGTGGGAGATGAAATTCGCGGCGTTGTGTTATGTTTCGTTCGTCCGCGTGGCTCCACATGGACCGTCAAACCGCGCCTCAGTCGACCCCCGCAGGCGGCATTCGTCTTCGACAGGAAAGATGGAAAGCTGATCACGACGATCGGCGGCGGGCAATCAGAGCGAGGCTCCTATGACAACGTCGGCTTGATGAATTTCGGCGGCAGCGACGACTATTTTCTTCACGAAACTCGGTTTGAGCAGCGCGAAATTAACAACAAAGGAAGTCGCTGGTACCGAGTCGCTCGTGCAGAAGCAGGCCCCTCACTAACAATTGAACATGATGCAAATGGGAACTCGTTTTCTGGGACTCGTGGCCCAGTTGATCCACCGGGCGAATATGGATCTCTTGAGTATGTTTCGATGGGGCGGTCACTTGGTGACGGCATCGCCGGGTTAACGGCAGAGGGTGTCGCCGTTCCTCGGGAGATCTACTGGGATACCGTCAGAAATCGTTTCTATGGTCCAGAAAGTCAAAGCGTCAACGGCGTACCAATTTATCGCGTTATCGCAGACGAGTCTGCTGAGTTCGTTCCATTCAAGCCGAAGCCATCCGACATTATCGTTGGTGGAGGGAGAAGTTGGTATGGAAGCGGGCATTCCTGGAAAGTCATGGTGCCTCCCGAGTCGTCGGTTCGGCTGAGCCTGCAGGTTCGGGAAATTCGCGGTAAGAATCGACGTCCCATCTTCACAACGGTGTACTCACAGAAAACTCTGAAGCCTGGTACTCTGCACACGATCGAATTCAGCATCGACCCAAAGAAGCAAACCGAAACTTCATCGACCGTTGGCCTTTGGGCCACCATTTCTGGAGAAAAGCGTGGTGATGAAAAGTACGAATTCACGATGCGAAATTTTCCAATCGACGACGCATCCTCTGCCATCGATCAATCTGTCCTGCGAGCACAGGACAAAGAAGCCGTCTTGCTTCGCAAAATCGTCGCCGACGGTGCAGACGGAACTACTTTCAATCTGGAACTAATCGTCAGCAAGTTTGATCCCAACGCGAAACCAACTGGGGAGCCGTGGGAACCGGCACAGAAACGGAATCGAGGAGATCCAAATTCCGCTCTGAAGAAACAGCAAAACGGAGATCGGCGTCTGAACTCAGGGTATGAACAGAAACTCACTACTGTTGAACAGAGCGCGGCACAGCGTGGAAAGTCCGTTTTCCTGAACAGCCTGCGTGACATGTGTTTCTTCATCCCCGGACGGCAAACGACCAAGAGCCAAACGAAACGCATGTCGAACCTGTTCCTCGAGAGAATCACCAACCTCCGCCTCTATACGTATTGCCAGAGCCGCGGCCTGTTCGATGACGAACGGGCTGTTGAAAAGATTCAATGCCTGGATGGCGGTCGTGGATTGGCTGCGACGTGGTGTTGGCAGGCCAGCGTCCGGGCAGTCGAAGGCTCCGAAGACAGGTACCGGTTCCATGCGAATTTTATGAGCGTAGATCATGCGACGGAACTCGTTGTTCGTGAAGTTTTCGATCGGTGGAAAACCGCTCAGGCCGCCGCGAGTTTTGAAGAAGTTAAAGCCCGGGCCGCCTGTGCTTAGGTTTAGATTGCCGCTAACTTGCAGCATGCAGTCGCGAATGGCTTCTGCTTCCAGGCGGCGAGATGGAAATCGCCACAGTAGCCGGTTGTCTGCGTCGATCGTATTTGCATCGGCAGCGTTTGATTGTGTCGCAGCCTGTTGATATGGCTGCGACGACATAATCATTCGATGCAGATGTTTGATGGACCAATTGTGATCAATCAGTTCCTTCGCCAGCCAGTCGAGCAGTTCGGGGTGGCTGGGTGGCATGCCGTTGAGACCGAAGTCGCTGGAGGTTTCTACCAGGCCAACACCAAAGTGCGACTGCCACACGCGGTTCACGATAACTCGAGCCGTCATGGGGTTATCTGGCGATGCGATCCAGTTGGCCAGCGTCGTCCGACGTTCTTGATCGGGAGAGTTTTTGGGCAGCTCCAGCAGTGAGAGCGAAGTGAGCACATGCGGCGTGACTTCTGTTGTCCGTTGTTCCGGATCTCCGCCATTCAACACGAACGTGTCGTCTGGATTTCGAAACCGCCCTGCGAAAACCATTTGCGGCTTAAGAAGTTCCGCTTGCTGTTTCTCAAGCCGTGTGAGTTCTTTCGAAATCGCCGTGATGTTGGGGTCTCCGACGGAAGTACCGTTGCGCTGCAACGAAATCCTGTCGTCGTGAGGCGTTCCGATAGCCACACGGTCGTCGGAAGTTGCAGCCAGTTGCCACGCTTGTCCGTCGAGCGATGTTTCGATGCGATACCGAATCGGCAGGCGATCTTCGAACTTTCCTTCACGATCCCGCGACCATTCGATGCGGTCGATCATGTGCGGCGCTGTAAGTTCCAACTGTACCCAGCCCCTGCCGTGCTCGTTGGAAATCCAGCTGAAGCTGTTTCCGTACTTGCCATCGTTGACATGCTTTAGCTGATGTTTTCCGGTGTCGGAATAGTTCCCCGAAGACGTTGCCACCGCGCCGTTTGTTGCCAGGGCGACGTTCTGACCGCCGTCGACGGTGAAGGCTTCTAATTCGTCGATACAGGGTTGGTGTTTGTTGTCGTCGATTGTGGCAAATGAAGTGAATCGGACGAATCTCGCTTCGGTCGGGACGATGCGTTCGACTGTCTTCAGCGGATTGACAGGGCCTCGCAGTTGAGGGAGCGATTTGTTTAACCCGTTGCCGAAGGCGAGGTTTGTCTCGGACTGATCACCGTCGAGCCCCAGCCTCGCCTGCCGCAACGGGTTGAACGATTGCAGAACAATGACGTCGGCCGTGATTCCCGTGCCCGTTTCTCCGCCGCGTAACACCAGTCGCGTTGTCTTTGTGAACGTGTGGACGCCGGTATCGAACAGCCCACTCCACAACGGTTTCTTTTCTGATTCGCCGCTGTCTTCGTACGCAAAATGGTACTGATCAGCGCGAGCGATCTCCTGCTGATCATCGGTCGTCTGGAGATCTCCATCAGCATCCAGCACATAGCGGGCGTCGTTCGTATGAACGCCGCTGCCGTGGACGCCCCATGAAATCCACAGCCGGTATTCGCCCTCTGCAGCCGGATTCCAGGAAAAGACATCTTCGCCCGGCTTGTTGTCCCACCACGTGTATCGGCTGTTGCTGACATTACCGAACCGCGAGCCATCGCCCACGTCATCTTTGTAGCCGCGTTCGTTGCCCGCCGGGTTTGTGCCGTGTCCGTTTTTTGTTTTCAGCAGCGTGACGTGTTCTGGATCTTCGTCATCGATTAGAATTGTGCGGCCGGTAGACGCAACCGGTTGCAGTTGATTCAACTGTTGCTGGAGCTCTGTGATTCTCGGTTGCAGGGCGGCCGCCCGCGTTTCTCGTTGGTCGAAATCCGGGCCGCGGATTTCTCGTTCGCCGTAGTCCATGCCGGCGAAGAAAGCCTGGAAAGCGTAGTAGTCCTGTTGCGGAATGGGATCAAACTTGTGATCGTGGCAGCGTGCACATCCCACGGTCAGCCCGAGAAAAGTGGCAGACGTGCCGATGATGACTTCGTCGAGTTCATCCTGCCGAGCCAGTCGTTTGGATTCTTCATCCTTGCCGATTTGACCCGGCAGTAACGCCGCTGCTGCCACCATGAAGCCGGTCGCGGCGTCTTCGCCAACGGTGTCGCCCGCCAGTTGTTCGAACACGAACCGGTCGTACGGCTTGTCTTCGTTGAATGCGCGAATCACGTAGTCGCGATACGGCCAGGCATTGGGACGAGGCGTGTTGACTTCATAGCCGTGCGTGTCCGCATATCGGACAACATCCAGCCAGTGCTGAGCCCAGCGTTCGCCGTAGCGAGGACTGCTGAGTAGTTCATTGATCAGATCGGTGGTGCCATGTTTGGGGTTCGCCGAGATTCTCTGCGCCCAGTCGTCGATCTGTTGCGGTGTCGGCAGCAATCCGTGCAGGTCGAGATACATTCGGCGGACCAACGAAGCAGCAGGTGCCTGTGGGGCTCGATGGAGTCCTGCTTTCTGCAGGCGACGGTCGATGAACGTATCGATGGGGTGCCCCGTAGCTTGCAGATCGACTGAGTTGACTGGTTGAAAGGCCCAGTGTGATTTCGGGTTCGTCTGCGGCTGTTCGTCAGTGGGGGCAGTTGCTCCTTCCGAGAGCCACGCTTTGACGCGTTCGATTTGTTCTGGAGAAAGCGGTTCACCTTCTGGCGGCATTCGTTCTGATTCGTCGGCCAGCATTCGACGAAGCAGTTCGCTTTGCAACGCGTCGTTTTTGTTCAAAGCCGCTCCGGAATCTCCACCGGCTTTCATCAGTTCAACCGTGTCCAGTCGCAGATTGGCTTCCTGCTTCAAAGCGCCGTGACATGCATAGCATTTGGCCTTCAAGATCGGCTTAATGTCGCGGACGTAGTCCACTTTGTCGTCGCCGATCGCAGGGACGAATGTACAGAAGAGCAGTACCATGGTTAGTACAGCGATGCGATGTTTGTTCAGGAATCGATTCACGTTTGTGAAATCCCAACTCTTTCGGCAGGAAGGAAGAAGCACGGGCGGGACCTCCCATGTTACACACAGGCTCCATCAGACTGAAGCATGCTTTGAATTTCGACTGAAGCGAGTTGTCCGCTTGTAGCGAAACTCGTCAAGAATTTCGGCTTGTCGCCAGAAACTATGGCCGAAAGTCTTGACGAGTTTCGCTACGCAGTTCGGATGGGCATTATTCTCGAGCCAGCATAGCGGCCACTGCGGGTGAGTTCTTCACTGACTGCACGGCGTGATGCAGCCTGGACTTCACGGTGCCGAGCGGCAGTTCTAACGCCGCCGCGATTTCCGGCTGTGTCATATCGTCGACGAAGCGCATCAGCAGCAGCAGAATTTCACGATGCGCGTCGGACAGTGAGCTCAACATGTTCGAGAAATCGTCGCGGGCCGTCGTGTCTTCTTCTTCGGCCTGCGGAAACAGATCGAGATTCTCATCGCTGCTGGTCGCACGCACTCGTTTCTTTCGCGCCGCGATCGACAGATTGCGAACCGCGGGGTACAGAAACGTGGTCATCTGGGCCGTGAGTTCGAAGC
>CALFOL010000603.1 GCA_937919915.1 uncultured Planctomycetaceae bacterium | reverse complement strand
GAACGCCAGCGGAAATTCCGTGATATTACTTTCGAGATGTGCGGAACGTAGGATGGTAATTGATGACTCCTGTGTCGTTTTGGAGATACTGATAGCCCACACCGATTTCGGTGAACCGAGGATTCAGGATGTTGGCAAGATGCCCTGGACTATTCACCCAGCCCTGCACAACTTCTTCCGGCGTCAGTTGCCCCGCGGCGATGTTTTCACCTATTGTCTGGTAGTTGTAGCCTTCAATCAGCGCCCGGTCCCACGCCATCAGTCCGTCCTGCCCGGTGTGACTGAAGAAGTCCTGTTCAGCCATGTTTACGGACTGCAGCTGCGCTGTGGCCTGCAGGGCGGAGTTGGTCGTCAAAGCATGCAGCCCATTGGCGGCGCGAACGTCGTTTGTTAGATCGATCACGCGATCCAGAAACACATCGTTGCTGCTTAGCGGTTCAGGAGCCGCTTCAGGAACGTCTGCAACCACGAATTCTCCGAACGGGACCGGTGATTCCCGCTGTTCAAGTCCGTTGACCTCGAACACGTCGTCGTTGGCGAAACCATCAATGTCTGTGCCGTCCAGCGAATCAACATCGGCAGTGCCATCAATTCCCGATGCAGACATCAGCAACATCTTTTCGAACGTCTCAATCTGGCTGCTGCGTTGCGAAGATCTTCGCATAAATAAGTACTCACAAAATGTAGTTAACGGTCGACCGGTACAGCCAATGTAAGTCGGAAATACCCTTCGCTTTGATTGTGTTCTCCGCAGCAGCGTGCTTCGCGGCAAAGAAGTCCCTTGCCGTTCTGACTGTACGTGTATCCAACAAAATGTTGATCACGCACCGCGCTTTCGGCAGCATTCGTTACACCAGGTGTGGGCTTTTCACGAAACATGTCACCGAATTTCGCCACCAACGTTGGCGATTGACACGGTGAATCGATTCCGCATCATTGACACTTCAAATACAAGCCTTCTCGCCACGGGATCAGATCAGAAACCACGATGCCATGCCTAAAACCAATCTGATCCTGTTACTTATCTGTGCTTACTCAACGCTGCCGGCGATTGCGGACGACATCCCAACGCCAGTCGCTGAGCTCCAGCCGCTGGCCGCGAATGTCGCACGTTTGATCGACGCCTATCAGTATCTGGGGACTCCCTTCAGCGCAGAAGCAACGGCAGAATTACAGAAGTTGATTCGCGCTGACGACGCAGTTGGCCTGCAGAAAGCAGTTGATCGGTATGTTCTGTTTGCTGTGTCCATCAATCCGGAACTCCGTGTTAAAGTGCAGCGCGGACTGACTGACCCTGTGTTGCAGCAGGGCGGATTCACACCGTTTGTCGTGAAGGTTCTCAACGACGCAACTGTCACCCGTCGGCTCAACATTGGTAGTCCGCAGGCCGGTCCCGTCTATGCAGGAGTGGCAGAGTCGACGTTGAAGCGTCAGGCTCAGACGGAACTCATGATCAACGACAATAAGGAACGTCACCGGCGTTTCCTGGAAGTTGAGATGTTTGAGAAATCCCCGATGACTTCACGTCTCAGCGGATTGAACGTCGAATATCTGGTTGCTCTGGTGCATAGCAGCGAGGCCGGTCAGCGAGAAGCGACGATCAGCTTTGACATCGGGCAGGGCACGCAGGATCTCGGGTTTCGCAGCGAAGTTCCTGTTCTGTTCAGCGTGCAACCAGCCGTTCCGGTGAAGCTCAGGATTCTGGATTTCGACGGGACCCCAACGACAGCTCGCCTGGAGTTCCGCGATAGGGACGGTCGGGTCTATCCACCACAGGCGAAACGACTGGCCCCGGATTTCTTTTTTCAGCCGCATATCTACCGCGCTGACGGCGAAGTTGTGATGCTGCCGCCGGGGGAGTTTACTCTGACATCGCTCCGTGGTCCTGAGTATCACCGTAAACAGCAAGCCGTTGTCGTGCAGGCGGACGACAACGTGGTGATCGAAGTTCAGCTGGAACGCTGGGTCAATCCCGCTGAGTTTGGGTTTTACTCCGGCGACCATCATATTCACGCGGCGGGGTGTTCGCACTACGACAATCCGACTCAGGGTGTCTCTCCACAGGATATGTTTGCTCAGGTGAAGGGTGAAGGTCTCAACGTCGGCTGCGTGCTGACGTGGGGACCGTGCTTTGACCATCAGAGAACCTACTTTTCGCCGATCGCAGATACGGTCAGTGAAGACAAAACGATTCTAAAGTATGACCTCGAAATCAGTGGCTTCGGATCGGCGGCGCTGGGTCACGTTTGCCTGCTGAATCTGAACAATCAAACTTATCCCGGAAGTGACGGGCGAGCCGACAAAGGCTGGCCAAAATGGACAGTGCCGGTGATGAAGTGGGCGAAACAGCAGGGTGGAATCACGGGATATCCACATTCGGCTCTGCACGTTGAACCGCAACTTGCGGCTGAGTGGTTGTTGGAAAAATACGACGCTGATAACGACCGTTTTCTGGCGAAAACCGAAGCTGCTCAGGCCTTGCTGCCAGACGAATTCGAAAACGTCGACACGAATTCGGACAGCAAACTCAGCGTCAACGAACTCACTGCCAGCTCGAACCGCATGGCAGACACATTGCCCAACTATGCGTTGCCGTCTCTTAATGGTGGCGGGGCAATGGAGATCTTCGTCAGCACCAGCGAAGGCGTTTGTGACTTCATCAGCGCAATGGATACGGCTCGCATTCCCGAATGGAACACTTGGTATCATCTGCTGAATTGCGGCTATCCGCTGAAGCTGAGCGGTGAAACGGACTTTCCCTGTATGAGCAGTTTGCGCGTGGGGCAGGGACGTGTGTACGTGCAGTTGGGAGACGTCTCCAAAGTCGATTTCACGGCGTGGTGTCAGGGAATTGCCGGTGGGCAGTCCTATGTGTCAGACGGATTCGCTCACGCGCTGGAGTTTTCTGTGAACAACAAATCGGCTGGCACGGACGATGTCATCGCCTCCGTCCTCGAGACGGTCAAAGTCAAAACAACGGTGGCATTTGCTCCGGAGCAACCGACCGCCGTGGCCTATGGCACGCTCATGCCGTCCGCTGGTCGTCGTATGACGGGTGATACCGTGAATCTGCATGCCGAACGAAATACAGGTTACACCAAAGGAGGAACCCGACGTGTCGAAGTCATCATGAATGGCGAAGTCGTCGCTGCTGAAGATGTTATTGCTGACGGCAAAGCACATGATCTGGAATTTAATATGCCGGTGGCACAGAGTAGCTGGATCGCAATACGCCAATTTCCTCAGCTGCATACAAATCCCGTGAACGTGATCGTCGACAAGAAACCGATCCGATCAAATCCTCGGAGTGCTCAATGGTGCGCGGAATCCGTGCGATTATTGTGGCACAATCGTCGACGGTTTATGGCCAACGAGGAATTGCCTGCTGCAAAAGCCGCCTATGAAGCGGCGCTAAGCAAGTACTTCGACATCGCAGACCAAGCGTCAGCGGCGCCCCGAACCCTGCGATTCGATTTGGAGTAACACAATCTGATTTCGCTGAGGCGTGCCGTTCAGGACTCATCGTCTGATGACGGTTTTGCGTCTTCGGCTGTGCTGTCCTTGTCCGAGGCAAAATATCTGCCGACGGGAATCAAGGCGGTCGATTTCAACAGCTGGCCAGTTGCATGGACGAAGTTGGTGCCGGCGTCGTTCAGAAACGTGAAGGCGAAGATTGTGAGGAAGGCGGCGAATGTCAGCAGCGACATCCGCAGCATGCGTTGGCTGGCCAACTGCAGAACCCATGTGTGGTAAACCGGCATTTCAGATGCTGCGGCGATGCTGTCGGGCTGATCGTCCTGGCCAAACAGCAGGCTGCCGCTGACGGGAATGAACTCTTCGCCGGCTTTGAATGTCTCCGACATCCCAGAGACGCGGTCGCGAAACTCCGGATCGGATTTCAACGCAGCTTCAACTCGTTCAAGGTACCCGACGTCATGTTCCAGCTGGATCAACTGCGCGACGTTCTGACGATACTCCAGCCGCACTTCGTTCCAAACGCAGAATTTAGGCGCCAGAGCCACCGAGGCGTAGACTGACACCGCGACGATCAAGGTACCCCAGAAACACAGCGACACCGCCCATGATGGACCGTCCGTCGACTGGTCATCATTGATTGGTTCATCCATGGAAACGAATTCTGTCATGAGCCGTGAACGCCGCGCACAAAAAAGCCCGGCGTCTTTAAGCCGGGCTTAGTCGTATTACTGGACGGCAGCGATCAAACTCTGCTGTCCCGGTTGCAGACAGAGTTCTACGAAATCGTGCCGCCAAATGTGGCTGTGCCGCCAAGGATCTCTTCGATTCGCAGCAGCTGATTGTACTTGCAGATACGGTCTGTTCGGCTGGCCGAACCTGTTTTGATCTGACCCGTGCGAAGTGCTACGGCCAGGTCTGCAATTGTGTTGTCTTCAGTTTCGCCTGATCGGTGACTCATGACGGCCGTGTAGCCGTTCTGGTAAGCCATCTGCACAGCCTGAATGGTTTCCGTTAGGGTTCCGATCTGGTTGACCTTGATGAGGATACTGTTTGCGATGCCTTTTTCGATTCCCTGGCTCAGACGCTTCACGTTGGTCACAAACAGGTCATCGCCGACGAGTTGGCATTTGCTACCAATGGTATCGGTCAGCTTCTTCCAGCCATCCCAGTCGTCTTCGTCCAAACCGTCTTCGACGCTGCAGATTGGGTACTTATCGACCCATGAAGACAGCAATTCGACCATACCGTCAGAATCGACAGTCTTGCCTTCCATGGTGTACTTGCCGTCTTTGTGGAATTCAGACGCCGCACAGTCCAAAGCAATCTTAATCTGATCGCCAGGCGTGTAACCCGCGTTTTCGATCGCAGTCAGAATGACTTCGATGGCTTCCTGGTTGGTCTTCAGGTCCGGAGCGAATCCGCCTTCGTCACCAACAGCTGTCGACAGGCCTTTGTCGGCCAGAACTTTCTTCAACGCATGGAACACTTCCGTGCCCGCTCGCAGTGATTCGCCGAACGAATCAAAACCGAGTGGCATGACCATGAATTCCTGAATGTCGATGCCGTTGTTAGCGTGCGAACCACCGTTGATGATGTTCATCATCGGGGCTGGCAGGCAGTTGGCACCGACGCCACCCAGGTAGCGGAACAATGGCAGGAAGCTGACCTTGGCGGCTGCATGAGCGGCGGCCAGTGAGCAGGCCAGGATCGCGTTTGCACCCAGGCGAGATTTGTTTTCTGTGCCGTCCAGATCGATCATGATGCCGTCGATGGTGCCCTGATCGGTGACATCCAGGCCAATGATTGCGCCGGCGATTTCATCGTTGACGTTGGCGACGGCCTGCAGCACGCCCTTGCCCAGATATCGTGATTTGTTGTCTGTGTCACGAAGTTCGCACGCTTCGTGAGCTCCGGTGCTGGCACCGCTGGGGACCGCGGCACGACCGACGACTTCGTCTTCGACAGTGATGTCGACTTCAACGGTTGGGTTGCCGCGGCTGTCCAGGATTTCGCGGGCGTGAACGTCTGTGATGGTCATACTCATGGTGGAGTTCTTTCTTTGGGTGAACAATTCAGTGTGCAAATGTGCTGATGTGAAATTTCAGATCTCAAGTTTTTGAACTCGAACGACGGCGAATTCTAATCAGTCGTGAACGTCGCCGGCCTGTGGGATACGTCGATCACAGTCCGCAACGCGCTCTTCGCGGCCACGAGTCAGGAGGAACTGCTCTAGCTCAGGTAACGTGCGTTTGCCGCGGCAAGGCCGGCACCTGGTGATGGTTTAATTCCCTGAGCGTTCAGGCAGTGTTCGAGTGCTCCCAGAAACAGAATGACGTTGGCTTTGCTGGCTGCTTCACCCATCAAGCCGATACGCCAGGTCTTGCCCTTCATTGGTCCCAGTCCGCCGCCGATTTCTATGCCGAAGTCGTTAAGAAGCTGTTTACGGACACCAACGTCATCCGCACCGTCCGGGATCAACACCGAATTCAACATTGGTAGACAGTGATCGGCATTAGCCACCGAGTATTTGATGCCCATTGCTGCTAGTCCGGTCTTCAGCGCTTCGTGATGCAGGCGGTGACGAGCAAACCGAGCTTCCAGGCCTTCGTTCAGCACCAGTCGCAGGGCCTGGTGCAATGCGTAGTTCATGTTGATCGGAGCGGTGTGGTGATAGGCTCGATCCGCGCCCCAGTAGTTTCGCAGCATGCCGATGTCCAGGTACCAGCTGGCGACTTTGGTTTTGCGAGCATCTATGGCTTCCAGTGCCTTGGTACTGAAGGTCACCGGCGACAGTCCTGGCGGACAGCCGATGCACTTTTGCGAACCGCTGTACGCTGCATCGATCGACAGCTTGTCAATTTCAACAGGCAAGCCGGCCAGTGATGTCACGCAGTCGACCAGAAGCAGTGCGCCGGCGTCGTGGACGATTTTGCTGATTTCTTCCAGTGGCTGCAGGGCTCCGGTGGACGTTTCTGCATGAACGATGCCGACCACTTTGGGTTTGTGCTGGTCCACGGCCGCAGCGATTTCTGCTGGGTCGAAGACTTCACCGAACGGGCGTTCCAGCTTTGTTACGTTCGCGCCGGCTCGTACAGCGACGTCGGCTATGCGTCCGCCAAAGACTCCATTCTGGCACGCGATCATGCTGTCGCCAGGTTCAATCAGATTGACCACGCAGCATTCCATCCCCGCGCTGCCGGTGCCGCTAATCGCCATCGTCATCTGGTTTTGTGTTTGAAACACCTGCCGCAGCATCGTCTGCAGTTCGTCCATTATCTGCAGGAAATACGGATCGAGGTGTCCTACGGTCGGCGCGGCCATGGCTGCCAAAACGCTGGCATGGATATCGCTCGGCCCGGGCCCCATCAGCGTTCGGGCCGGAGGATCAATGCTGGGGGGAGTTGAAGTCATCAGAATTCGCCGAAAATCGCGACAGAAAGGGCTCAAAACGGAGTTTGAGCGGTGTGGCCACACGATACCAAACGCGGTGGTCGCAACCAAACGGCGGGTCGAATTGCTCGTCCTGATTTCGCACAATCGGGAGGTGATTTCCAGTCGAATTACGTGCGTTTGGCGTCTCGTTCCCGAACAAGACGGCTGATCTGGCGGAATTCGTCGGTGCCGGCCGCTTCGCACCATTCGAAGACCACACTTTCTGCACAGCAGACAGTAACACCAGCGTTTCGGATTCGATCCAGGGCTGACGCTTGATCGGCGGCGTGTCTGCTGCCCACTGCGTCCTGAACTACAAAGACCTGCATTCCCGCGGACAGCAGATCAATGGCCGTTTGCAAAACGCAGATGTGAGTTTCAATGCCCGTGATGACGATCTGATTGCGTGTCTGATGCGATTCGGCTGACCCTGACTGCAGAAACCCGTCGGCGGCGCTGAACTTGAGTTTTTCGAAGACCGTTTTCTGAATTCTGTGTTCGGAAATCTCCGACACGGTTGGGCCGAGCCCTTTGGGGTACTGTTCTGACACAACAACGGGCACGTTCATGATCTGCGCCGCTGTGAGCAGGAACGCGGTTGTTTCCAAAAGTTCAGTGGCCTGCGGGATGACTGGCACAAGTTTCTGCTGGACGTCGACAATCAGCAGTTGAGAGTGAACACGATGCAGGAGATATTGCGTGGCAGCCATAACGATCGTTCGGTTCAAAGTCAGCGGGGTATTCCAGTCACTCTACTGTTTTTGAATCGTTGTGAAAGCAGGCGTCAATGTCCCAGTGACGAAGTTTGCGGATTGGCAACTTTGTGCAGCGAGTTGCATTTGCCGTGATGACCGGATTCGAGCAGTTTACTTATTGTTGTGAACGGTAAGCATCCGCTTATATGTTTTCGC
>CALFOL010000602.1 GCA_937919915.1 uncultured Planctomycetaceae bacterium | reverse complement strand
CCATCGAACGCGCCAGTTGTCGCCCCGACTTTCAGGTTCTCATCTATCCCGGAAGTTCCGATCGCTTTACCGTAAAGGCCGGCATGCCGCCCGCATTCATTGCTCTGGGAGCAAACGACCGACCGGATATCTCACTCGGAATGGCGAATTTGTATCTCAAGTACAAAGAAGCCGCAGTTCCGTGTGAACTTCATATATACTCGAATGCCGGACACGGCTTCGGCTTCCGCCCTGACACTACCAGCGCCGCTGGAGCCTGGCCAATGCGGTTGCGAGAATGGCTCGACGATAGCAAGTTACTCAACAAATAGCTGCTTAGAATCGGCACACGTGATCGTGTAGAATCGCCGCAACTTCAGTATACAGAGCGGATCTCAGGAGAATAAAGATGCATGGGTCGACAGTTGGACTTGCCAGTGCGGCGTTCGCACTATCGGTGGCGGTAGGGGCGTGCGATGTCTTCGCTCAATCATCTCAGGGTAATCCGACCTGGCAAGCAGAGACCGAGTCCCGGTTGCAGGCGATCTACGACCGCGGAGAGTTTCGGGTTCAGAAGTTTCAGGCAAAATGGCTTCCGGACAGTTCCGGATACGTGGCGCAGGAACGAGATCCGAAAACGGACAAGATGATCACCGTCAACTACGACGTTCACACGGGTGAACGCACGGAATCCACGGACGTTGGAAAGAAGGCTGACCGCGACGCACTTCATTCGCCGGACGGCAGCAGCGTTCTGGAGTTTCGAGATCGAAATCTCTTCGTGCGGGATTTGGAAAGCGGGCAACGAAGTCAACTGACGAAGCGCTCCGATGAGCAAGACGTGCGATATCTTGATCCGGTGTGGAGCCCTGATGGAAAATACGTTGTATTCGTCGAGTCTGATTCAACAAACGTCAGGCAGCGGCCGGTTTTGGTGCCTGATGATCCTTCGTATCCAGGTATTCAGAATCATCGGTTTGCGAGAGTTGGGGAAAAGCTCGCAGAACTTCGCGTCGGAGTGGTGGACGCCGACGGGAAGAACAAGCAATGGTTGCCCATCGAATCGCCGGAAGAAGGTTTCTATCTGGGGCAGGTTGAGTGGGCGGGAAACTCGGAGGAAGTCCTGGTTGAAAAGCTCAGTCGATTTCGGGATGAACGCGAATTTCTGCTCGTGAACATTGATGGCAACGTGAAGCAGATTTATCACGAATCTAATGCTGCCTGGGCGGTGGGCAGTCAGGGGAAAAATTCCGGGCTGACGTGGATTCGTGATGGCAAGGCGTTTGTCGTGGTGAGTGAGAAAGATGGTTGGCGGCATGCATTCCTGTGGTCCCGCGAAGGCAATCAGATTTCGCTATTGACGCCCGGCGAATACGACGTGATTGACCGCGCAGTCGTCGATGAAGACGGAGGTTGGTATTACTTTTACGCCTCACCGCAAAACGGAACGCAGAAATATCTGTACCGAGTACCTCTCGACGGTTCCGGGACGTTGGAACGGATCACGCCCGAAGATCAGCGCGGCACACATGACTACGATTTTTCACCCGATGCCAAATGGGCGTTTCATACGTTTTCCACGCTGGATTCGCCGCCGATTGTTGAGCTGGTAAAACTGTCCGGCCACCGGGTTGTTCGCGTGCAGGAAGACAACAGCGTACTCCGTGAGAAGATGAAGGAAGTCGTATCGCATCCGACGGAGTTTCTTCGACTGGACATTGGCGATGGCATTTCCATGGACGCGTGGATGATCAAGCCGAAAGACTTTGATGAGACGAAGAAGTATCCCGTCTTCATTTACGTTTACGGTGAGCCTTATGCTCAGACGGTGCTCGATAATTGGGGAGCCGCCCAGATCGACTTTCATCGCGTCGTTGCAGACCTCGGATATTTGGTGGTGTCGATCGACAACCGTGGCACGCCCGCGCCGAAGGGAGCTGCATGGCGCCGATCAATTTTCGGCAGTCTGGGACCGCTGTCTACGGAAGAGCAAGAGGCGGGGATCAGGGAGTTAGGGCGAATGCGACCGTACGTGGATTTGTCTCGCGTTGGAATCTGGGGCTGGAGCGGCGGTGGATCCAATACGCTGAACGCTATGTTCCGCAAACCCGATTCGTATCATGTAGGCATCGCTGTTGTGCCCAAGCCACAGCCGCATCTGTACAACGCGTGGTTCCAGGAAATCTACATGCGAACGCGCGAAGTGAATGCAGACGGATACGAACGAGCAGCGGCGATCAATTACGCGGATGGCCTGAAGGGCAAGCTGCTGATCATCACAGGTTCAGGTGAAACCAATACGCACATTCAGATTATCGAAGGTCTGGTAGATCGGCTGATCGAGATCGGCAAGCCATTCGACTACATGGTTTATCCCAATCGCGACCACGGATTGCGAGAGGGCCCGGGGACGTTGGTGCATGTCAGAATGCTGATCATCAGATATCTGCTCGAACATCTACCAGCCGGTGCGCGTTAGATTATTCCCGTGAGCCGATGGCGCTAGCCACGGGCCTCGAAGAAGTATTCCGGTTTCATTATTACGCCCGCAGCTAGCGCCGTCGGCTCACTGAACGTTCTCTCAATGACCCAAAGGGAATAGGCCATGATCAGACAATTCGCCTTGATGAGTCTGCTGACCGCGTTCGCGCCATCGGCCTTATGCGAGGAACTGCCCGATCCCGACGGCAAGTCGGCCGCTCAGGACAAGCGCGTCAAGGTGTTCATTCTGCTGGGGCAATCCAACATGCTGGGCTTCGGCCGCCCCGGACCTGCGGATCAACCGGGCACACTCGAATACATGACAAAAGGGGAGGGCAAGTATCCGCATCTGGTCGATCACGACGGCAATTGGACCGAACGAAAAGACGTCCGTTTTGTGCATGTGATGGACAAGCGCGGTGTGCCTTTCGACAACATGGAAGAGTTCGCTGATATGAAAAATCAGTGGCTGACGGTGAATGGAAACTTCGGGCCGGAAATTGGTTTTGGTCATATCATGGGTCACATTCATGAGGAGCCTGTTCTGATTCTGAAGGCCTGCATCGGCAATCGCAGCCTTGGCTGGGACCTGCTTCCTCCGGGCAGTGAGCAATACAAATTTGAAGGCAAAACCTACGCGGGTTACAAAGACAATCCCGGTTCCTGGATTCAGGGGCAGCCAAAAAAGACAGTCGCGTGGTATGCCGGTCGACAATACGACGCAGACACAGCTCACGCCAAAACTGTTCTGAAGAATCTCGACAAGTACTACCCGGGCTACAAGGGACAGGGCTATGAAGTCGCTGGCTTCGTTTTCTGGCAGGGTCACAAAGACCAGAACCCCGCGCACGCCAGTCGTTACGAACAGAATCTCGTCCACTTCATCAAGACGCTGAGGAAAGACTTTGAATCTCCCGAAGCGAAATTCGTGCTGGCGACGATTGCATTTGACGGAAACGAACTCAAAGGCCACGGCCTGACAATTGCCAACGCTCAACTTGCCGTCAGCGGTGAAAAAGGGAAGTATCCCGAATTCGAAGGGAACGTCAAAACAATCGACGCTCGACCTTTCTGGCGAGACAAGACTGTGTCACCAAGCGGTCAGGGCTACCACTACAATCACAACGCGGAAACCTATATGGAAGTTGGCAACACACTGGGATGGGCTATGGCGGAACTGCTGACGGGAAAGCAGTAAGGCTTTCCGTTCTGTGGAATCCGCAAATGCCAGCAGGAAAGGCCAGCGAGTGAATTTCACGGCAAGGAATTCACTCGCTGGCGCTTCGTGCTGGTATGAATTGCAAAGTGCACTCTTAAACTCACCAGCGAAAGACAACAAATTGCCTAAACGCCATCGCCCCACTTTCACGTTTGCTGTCGTGCTGATTACCTGCATGTCAGTTTCTCATCTGGCGGCGCAGAATCCTCCCGGCAATCCGGACTTCACTCGGGGTGACAGAATCCCCCAGGGGGCAAATCACGACTGGAATCTTGGCCCAACGGGTGCTCGAGGCTGGATTTACGGTAATCGACTGGAAACCACGGAAGCTCGGCAAATCCTGATCACGAAAGTCGACAAAGAGTCTCCCGCAGATAGCGTTCTGCAGGTTGGCGACGTCATTCTTGGTGTTGCCAAATCTCGGTTCGCATTCGATCCACGTACGGAACTTGGCAAGGCGATCAGTGCTGCGGAAGCGACAGATGGAACGCTCGCGTTGATTCGATGGCGGAACGGTCATGTCGACAAGGCAACTCTGAAGCTCGGTGTTCTGGGAAGCTATTCAGCAACGGCCCCGTTTGAATGTGCGAAGTCACAGCAGATCCTTGAGCAGGGATGTGCCGCACTGGCGAAACGGATGAAGGCCAACCCGGACGAGCGAAACGGAATCGTTCGGTCGCTGAACACGCTCGCTCTGATTGCCAGCGGACGTGACGAGTACATGCCGATCATCGAAGAGCAGGTCAAATGGGCGGCGACGTATTCGGATGTCGAAGGAAGATCGCTGTGTGCCTGGTACTACGGTCCAATCAATATGCTGTTGGCTGAGTACACGTTGGCGACCGGTGACAAGAGTCACATGTCGGATCTGAAACGCATCACGATGGAGATCGTTCACGGTCAGAGTGCTGTCGGTTCGTGGGGGCATCGATTCGCGCGGCCGGATGGACGGCTGAATGGCTACGGCATGATGAATGCCCCCGGTTTGCCGTTAACCGTTTCGCTGATTCTGGCTCGCGAGGCTGGTGTTCGTGATCCTGAACTGGATTCAGCGATCGAAAAGAGTTCGCGGCTGATGCGGTTCTATGTCGGTAAGGGCTGCGTGCCTTATGGTGACCATCATCCGTGGCTGGAAACGCACGACGACAACGGGAAGAACGGCATCGCGGCGCTGATGTTCAACTTGCTGGGCGATGCAGAAGCCGCCGAGTACTTTTCTCGCATGAGTATTGCGTCTCACGGCGGCGAACGAGAATTGGGCCACACCGGCAACTTCTTCAACATCTTGTGGGCGATGCCCGGAGTCGCGTTGTCGGGACCAAACGCCAGCGGCGTGTGGATGCAGGAGTTCGGTTGGTACTATGATCTCGGGCGACGCTGGAATGGAACGTTTTTGCATCAGGGGCCGCCTGAAGCGAAGGCAGACAGCTACGAAAACTGGGATGCAACAGGAGCTTATCTATTGGCTTACGCGCAGCCACTGCGCAAGCTCTTCATCACCGGAAAGAAAAGAGACGTTGTCGCGCAGATTGACCGGACGACAGCAGCCGGACTGATCGATGACGGCCGTGGGTACAGTCACCGTTTGAAGAATGAAGTCTACTCAGAACGCAGCGATGAGGAACTCCTGAAGGCTGTGCAGAGCTGGTCGCCCGTTGTTCGCGACCGCGCGGCGAAGGCGCTATCCAGACGTCAGAGGAACTTCGTGCCGCAATTGACGACATTGCTGACATCTGCAGATCTCCATTCTCAACTCGGAGCGTGTCAGGCGCTGACCGCCCTTCAGAAACGATCCAGGCCCGCTGTGCCGGAGTTGCGCAAGGCACTCAAGTCCGACGACCTTTGGCTCCGAATTAAAGCAGCCGACGCACTGGCAGGCATCGGAGACGCTGCGCGGCCTGCCGTTCCCGATCTGTTGTCGATGCTGGTGCAGGAGGACCGCGAAGCCGATCCGCGCGGCATGCAACAGCGGTTTCTGTGTTTCGCACTCTTCGATCGGCGAGACGGTTTGCTGAAAGGTTCGCTTGATGGCGTTGATCAGGAAGCACTTTACAAAGCCGTTCGCGCTGGACTCGGCAACGAAGACGGCCGTGCTCGCGGTGCGCTTGCTACGGTTTACAAGAAGCTGTCTTACGAAGGGATTGAACCGTTACTTCCGGCGATTCATCGAGCGGTCGTCGAGCCTGCTCCCAGCGGCATGATGTTTGCCGACGGCGTGCGGCTGAGCGGTTTGGAAATTCTTGCTCAGCATAAAATCAAAGAAGCGATGCCGCTCTGTCTCGAGGTCATGGAGCTTGATCGGTGGGGCTCAAAGAAACGCATCCCCCAATGCTTAAGTGCGCTGCAGATCTATGGAGCAGCGGCCGCAGGGTTTGTGCCAGAGTTAAGAACTCTGGAAGGACAATTCAAGGATGACAAGCTGGACAAACTACTGCAGCAAACGATCAACACGATCACATCGGACTTGAAGCCACCTGAACTTCGTTCGCTTCCGCTGGAGCAGAAGTAGATGCGAATGACTACCTTGAAAAAACGTTTTGAAATGATGCGGCCACTTGTAGCGATCAACAGTTGGTTCTTTGGTCCGATACTCGTGACGATTCTGTGCATTCCGCACAGCATCGCTCAGGACGCAGACAAGCCGCCGGAGCTCATCGGTACCAGAACCGAAAAGCGTTGGGTGATTCCGGTGGCGACATCTGGCACAACAAAGATTCCACGTGTCTGTGCGAGTCTTCGCGCGGCCTACTTTGAAGGATTTCCGGACAAGTCTGTGGTTGTGCACCCGGAAATCGCATATTGGGAAATCCGTTTCCCAGGAGCTCCCGTGAGTCCCAATGTTGTGCTGGAGTTCGACTCTTATCCGTCGACCATCGAAGAGGCAACGCCCACAAAGCAGGCGGGTGACGGGACGCTGACACTGTGGTGTTCTCAGGGCAGAACGGTCGGTGAAAAACTCCGCTTCGAACCTCAGCCGCACAAGAACACGATCGGCTACTGGGCGGTTGCTACCGACAGCGTTTCGTGGCCGGTGCAGATTTCCCGGCCGGGGCGATTGAATGTGGGGTTGCTTCAGGGAGCGGGCGATAACTGCGGAGGCGTCGCCAGGATTTCGATCTTGTCGAATGGCGAGGTCGTGGATTCGCTCGAGTACCAGGTTGAAGTTACGGGCCATTTCCAGAACTTCATCTGGAAGCATGCGGGAACACTAACCGTCGCGGAACCGGGTGATTATTCGATTCGAATCGAAGGCGTCAAAATTAACACCGCCGCCCTCATGGACGTGCGTCAGGTTCACCTGTCACCCAATCCGCTCGATCAGAAATAATTGAGCCGAGTTATGTAGGTCCATTGTTGGTGGGCGATGCCCACCACCCTACTTCAATTCGGTTGTCCGATGGGGACGAGACCTGGGCCTACTCCGTCGTCCACGGAGCTCGCGCATTGCGGGTAATTTCCTCGTCGAGTTCTTCCATGCGTGAGCGGAGTTTGTTGACGATATCCGGATTCGCATCGGCAAGGTTGGTCTGTTCGCCGATATCTTTGCTGAGGTCAAACAGCATAATCTGCGGAGGCTTAGGCGCTGCCGCTTTCTTGTTTTGGTTGCGTCGAGGTTGTGTTTTCTTCACAAGCAGCTTCCAGTTATTCTGGCGAAGGCCTTCCAGATTTCCCTGGGACGTGTAGTGCACGAATTCTGTTCGTGGCGAGCGATTTGCCGTTCCCATCCACAGGCCGGAAACATCAAGGCCGTCGATCTTTTTGTCCTGCGGCAACGGCGTTTTTGTGATTGCGGCGATCGTGGGAAGCACGTCGATTGTTCCCGTGAGCTCATCGCAAACTGTGCCGGCCGGAATGCCGGGGCCTCGAATC
This sequence comes from uncultured Planctomycetaceae bacterium, assembly GCA_937919915.1. Classification (GTDB taxonomy): domain Bacteria; phylum Planctomycetota; class Planctomycetia; order Planctomycetales; family Planctomycetaceae; genus Fuerstiella. The sequence continues at coordinate 272 of CALFOL010000602.1, read as the reverse complement.
AGGCACGGTACTCGCTGGCCGCCTTCGAAGGTCGTTCCCTTGCCTTCTCGGAGTGGTCCGGCCGATCCGCCGTGATGCTTAAACTGCAGCCACGGGCCGTTGTCTGTTGTGTAAACCACATAGGTGCTTTCGGTGAGCTTCAGGTCGTCGAGACGATCCAGCAGTCGACCGACTTCTGTGTCGATGTGTTCGACGGTGTTGATGTAAGCGTGCTTTGGGTCCGCATCACGAACATCATCCGGGACATACAGCGGAATGTGAGGCATCGAATG
>CALFOL010000601.1 GCA_937919915.1 uncultured Planctomycetaceae bacterium | reverse complement strand
ACTGCACCGCTGGCAATTGTCTGTTGCTTCAGTTTGGCCAATTCAGCGACTGCAGACGAGACCGCCACGAAATCTCCGTCAAACAATGCAGCAAAGAAGCGAATTGTAAAACATGTGGTTCCGGTGTTTGCACTTTCCGGAGCAATCACAGAGAAGCCAGTTGCCGATGACAACCCCTTCAACTTTGGAGGAGCTGGCGGGGAATCACTGCACAATCTGCTGAAGCGATTGAACAAAGCCAAGGACGATCCGAACGTTCCGGCGATTGTGGTGCAGGTCGATACGCTGGGCGTCGGTAGAGCTCAACTGGAAGAAATCAGCCGCGCGATGCACGCATTCAAAGCCGCTGGCAAGAAGATTCATATTCACAGCGACATGCTGACAACCGGGCAGCTGGCGTTCATCAGCAGTGCTTCAGAAATCAGCATGGTGCCAACGGGCTACCTGTTTGTTACCGGCATGTACGGCGAACAGGTTTTCCTGCGAGGCATGCTGGACAAAATCGGAGTAACGCCGGACTACATCACCTGTGGCTCGTACAAAAGCGCAGGGGAAATGTTCATGAGAACCGAGCCCAGCGAAGAAGCCGCGAAGATGTCGAAATGGCTGTACGACGGCCTTTACGAAAATATGCTGAGGGTCATCGCCCGGGGCCGCGGCGTGGATATTGAGAAAGCTCGCGGATGGATCGATGTGGGATTATTTACGTCAGAGCAGGCCGTTACCGAAGGCATCATCGATGTTGTTGAACATCGCCAGGACTTCGAAGCACGACTGCGAAAAGCATACGGCGAAGAATTGAAGTTCGATCGAAAGTACGGCAAAAAGAGCAGTGGGCAGATCGATCTGTCCTCGCCGTTCGGCATCATTAATTTCTATGCCGAGTTGCTGGCTCCTTCGCGGACTCGACGCAGCACCAAGCCTGGCGTCGGAATCGTATATCTGGACGGTGCGATCATGCCTGGAACAGGTGGCGGCAATCCGCTGCTGGCCGACTCAGCCGCGTTTTCGGGTATTATCAGGCAGGCTCTGGATGAAGCCGCTGAGGACGATGCGATCAAGGCCGTTGTGTTTCGAGTGAATTCTCCCGGCGGTTCAGCCGTTGCCAGCGAAGTCATCCTGAACGCAACTCGTCGCGTTGCGGCGAAGAAGCCGCTGATCATTTCGATGGGCAATGTTGCGGCCAGCGGTGGATATTACGTAGCCTGTGGATCGGACACAATTCTGGCGGAAGACTCAACGATAACGGGTTCGATCGGCGTCGTGTCTGGAAAGTTCGCCACAACACCCATGTGGAATAAGCTCGGAATTACTTTTACACCAATTCAACGCGGAAAAAATGCTTCTTTGCTAAGCAGTGCGAAAGTGTTTACGGATGGCGAACGACAAGCGTTACAGGCCTATATGGATTCAACGTACGACGTGTTCAAGGGACATGTCACGAAGGCTCGCGGAGCGAATCTGAAAAAGCCTATCGAAGAACTCGCGGGGGGCCGCGTCTACACCGGCACCCAGGCCCTGGAGCTTGGACTGGTCGACCGAATCGGCGGACTCGACGACGCGATTGCGATCGCCGCTGAAAAAGCGGAACTGCCACAAGGGTATGATGTTCGCGTTGTTCCGCGCCAGAAGGGCTTTATGGAAATGATGATGAGTGATCTTTCCGGCGGCAATGACGACGAACCCCATCTGTCGCTGAAGATGTCGTCTGCGGGAATCAACCCAATGCTTGAGGCCGCCCTGCCGCTGCTGCAGAATCTTGACCCTGCGCGAGTGATCGCCATCAAGCATGCGTTGCTGCAACTGACCGTTTTGCAGACAGAAGGTGTGGCGTTATCGATGCCCGTAATGACACTCACAAATTAGCGACAGAACTCTGTTTGGTCCGGGCCGTTGCGGAATCGCAACACTCCAACTGCCGGAAAATCCATCGAGATGCTGTAAAACGCTTATTGACGCAGTGTAAAAAGGTGCCTGACAACGGTTTGTGATTTCCTGTTCGAAATCTCGACTGCCTTACGGGCCCTTAGTATCACTACCAAAATATGCTCCATCAGCAAAAGCAAACCTCAGCTTCTTCCGACGTCATCTACCTGGCGTTTCGGACAGCTTTCATTACAACGCTCGAGATTCTCTTTGACGAGTTCAAAGACCCCGGAACAGTTGTCTCCCAGAAGGGATTCCTGGAACGACTACCGCTCATGGCCGGTTGCGCGCCACAGGTTCAGTTGGAATGTCTGGTGGAGACATGGAAAAAAATGGAGTCCGGGTCTTTCGACGGCTTCACGGCAATCGACCAGTGTGTTTGCTACTGCGCGGCCGCCGAACTCGCTCAACTGGGAACGGTGGAAGACACGCGACGGATTGAACAGGCGATTGCCGGACCCAGAACGCTGGGACGTGTTGACTGCCTGTGGCTGGCTTCAAAACTCAGAACGATGCAGATTACATGGCCATTCGAGCAGGATTGTGTGGTGACGTTGCGAGACGGCAATTTTCTTGACGTCGACCTTGATGCGTTTCCCTCAGCGCTGCTTCAGTTTTCGACAGCTTCCAGGATGCTGGAACTCACAGGGCGTTGGCATATCCAGCCCAGCCTACTGAATAACACTGAGGGTTTGGCCCGGGAAGACGAGCGGGGCAAATTGTCCGGATTCTTTCAGCACCATGCGGGCCTAATGAATCTTTGAATTGCTCAAAATTGGCGTTGAACGGCAGTTGGGCAAGCAATTGCGTCGACTTCTGGATGATGTCCCGTCGACCGTGGAAGATCACATTTTTTTTGGCTAAGCTGTAAAACTGCTGGTGTTACTTGAATTCCGTTTGTCCGACACCGCATAACTGAAGGTTGCTCTCATGGCACAAAAGAAAGCGGTCGCAAAAAAGAAGGCTGCCCCATCAAAGGCAGTGGTCAGCGCGACGCCCAAGAAAACAGTACAAAAACCGGTTGAAAAATCGGCGCCTAACCCCAAACCTGTCAAGAAGGTTCCCAAAGGGGTAGCCAAACCAATTAAGAAGAAGGGCGTGCGCCGTGCGACGCTGGCCTCTGGTGTCCGCGCCAAAAAAGTGGGCCGCAAAATGGGGCGTTCGCGCATTCCCACCGATGCTCCGCTGGCTGTTGTTTTTCAGAGCGATATGGATGCACAGGAAGCCTTTGCCTTCCTTGGTATCCACACGATTCGCGAACTGGAAGTTTTTGGGCCGGACGAACTGGTGATGCGATTGACCAGTCCCGCCAAGCAGACCGTTGGCCGAATCCGCAAGATTCTCGCGATGAACAATCGCTGTCTGCAGGAAGACGAAAACTTCGCTCTGGAGTTCCAGGAACGTCTGGCACTGACTCAGTCGATGAAAATGTCGTAGCGAAGCAGCCCTGCAGACTATCGTCTTGTCTAACCGAGCCCACGAACCGTGTGTCTCGAATGCCACGGTGAGGTCAGCTCGGCAGTTGCACGCATTTAAAACTTAAGGTCGGTTACGAGACAGGGAAGCGAGTCTCCAACTTGTCACTCCGGGGCTGGTAGCGAACGTCGTCAAGACTTTCGGCTAGAGCCGTTTACTTATTGTTGTGAACCGTACTCGCTCGCGGGAGCAGGCTTTCTTCGATCGAAACGCGTGCCCCGCGGCCACAAGTCAGCGTAATACGCTGTAGTGGCGAGTTTTGCTACGTCGTTTCTTAGACTGCTCTAGACTCACCATTCTGCCAACAGGCAATTCCACTCAAGAAGTCCCATGACTGTAAGAACAAGATTCGCCCCCAGCCCCACCGGTTACATGCACATTGGAGGCATGAGAACGGCGCTGTTTAACTGGTTATGGGCTCGCAAAAACGGTGGTCAATTTATTCTGCGAATAGACGACACCGACCTGCAGCGTAACATGGGTGAAGCGCTGGGGCCGATTCTGGATGCTTTCCGCTGGCTGGGACTGGACTGGGACGAGGGGCCGGAAGTTGGTGGCGATTACGGGCCATACTTTCAATCTGAACGGCGTTCATTGCACGACGCAGCACTGGCGCAACTGCTGGAAAGCGGCGCCGTGTATCGCGACTTCGAACCTCCTGAAGAAACAAAAACGCAGCGAGAAACCTGCGAAAAAGAAAAACGCGTCTATATCAGCAGCCGAGTTTCCGTCGGTCTGTCGGCGGATGAAGTCGCCGCCAAAGTTGCCGCTGCTGAGCCTCATGTAGTGCGTCTGTTAGTGCCTCGAGAACGAAAGGTGACCATCGAAGACGCGGTGCGCGGGCATGTCGAATGGGATTGCAGCCTGATGGTCGACCCGGTTGTTGCACGCGGCGATGGTTCCCCGTTGTATAACTTTGCAACCACCGTAGACGATGGACAGCTGGAGATCACCCACGTCATTCGTGCGGAAGAGCATCTGTCGAACACGCCGATTCAGGTTTTACTTCACGAAGCACTGGGCAATCCGCTGCCGGTGTTTGCCCACCTTCCGTTTGTCGCTGCTCCGTCGGGCAAGAAGAAGCTCAGCAAACGCGACATCGCAAAATACCGCAAGAGCCCTGCGTTTCAAAAACTGTTTCAGTTGGGCGACGAAGTACTGGGGCATCTGGGGATCAATCCCATTGACGATGCTTTGTCACCGGTGATGGTGGCCTACTATCGCGAAGTCGGATTTCTTCCGGCTGGCGTATTGAATGCACTCGCGCGGCTGGGATGGTCACTGGACGACGCCACAGAGAACATGTCACTGCAAACAGTACTGGAGAACTTTTCGCTGGACCGCGTCGTCAAGGCGTCGGCCGGACTCGACCCGGACAAACTGATGAGCTATCAGACTCACTGGATGGGCGAACTTCCCCTGGTAGAAAAAGTCGCTGGATGCGTATCGATTCTCGCTCGGGCAAAGTTGATTCCGGAGTCCCCGGACGAAACGATTTTGACTCGCCTGGCAAAGGTTATTGAACTGGTCGGCAACCGTATGCGAGTGTTCGGTGACATCCTGACGATGAAAGAATTCTTCGTTGATGCGGATATGCTGGTCTACGATCAGAAGCAGTTTCAGAAGAAAATTGTTGAGCCGGAAAACGGGATCGACGTACTGCGCAGCATTCGAGCAATCGTGGCGGACTCCGCTGAATTTTCAGTGGCAGTTTTGCAGAGTGCGGTCGAGTCGTTTGTGCAGGAGCGTGGATTTAAGTTCGGTCAGATTGCTCCGGGGTTACGGCTGGCAATCACGGGCCGCACCAGCGGGGCAGATCTGTTTCCAACTCTGGAACTGCTCGGCCGCGACGAATGCCTGCGCCGACTGGATCGCGCTATCGGCACGGCTGACTCAATGCGAATCAGCTAATCGATATCACAGGCGAGCCGAGGACGTGAGTCCTCGCTTGTTGCGTAACGTCGATCCCCCTGGCGGCAGACTCATTTGCCAAGTTCGATGCTCTTTGCCGTGGACGCTTCAACGGCGTTCATCAGGGCCGCTCGCACGCCGCCGAGTTCCATTTCGTGGAGCCCCGCGATCGTCGTTCCGCCCGGACTTGTGACGGCGTCCTTCAACACGGCGGGATGATCGCCTGTTTGCAGAACCATGTCTGCAGCACCTGCCAGAGTTTGTGCAGCCAGCCGCATCGCCATGTCTCGCGGAAGTCCAACTTTGACACCACCATCGCTTAACGCTTCGATCATTTGAAAGACGTAAGCCGGTCCACTGCCGGAAAGGCCGGTGACAGCGTCGAGTAATTTCTCCGGAACATTCTCCACCAGGCCAACCGTACGCAGCAGATCAGAGACCAGTTGTTCATCCTGTTCAGTGGCGTAGGTTCCGCGACTGACACCACACGCGCCGCGACCGATCAGGCACGGAGTATTTGGCATCACTCGAATCAGCCGGCAACTCGGCGGCAACCACGACTCCAGCTTTGATACGGTCAGTCCAGCCGCAATCGATACGACCAGCCGGTCGTCTGTAAGCAGCGAACGTACATCAGCAAGAACCGATTGCATCATTTGCGGCTTTACGGCCAGGAACACAACGTCTGCCTGCGACAGGCATTCGTTAGCAGTCTCGGACAAAGTGACTGCGTCGCCAACTGTCCGCCTGAACATGTCACGCGATGCTGCAACCGGATCGGCACCGAATATCTGGTTGGCCCGCACCAGGTCTCGTGTGAAGCCAGCGGCCAAGGCAGTCGCCATGCGTCCGGTACCGATAAATCCGATTTTCGTGTGTTCGATGCTCATTCTGTTTTCTACTTTCAAAATCCTGACTGCTATTCGCCATGTGGCGGCATCTTAGCAACAGTTCCGAAACAATTTCCGTAGAACGGCCTTTCCAGGCCGTCGAAATGTCGCAGACCACCGCAAAGGCCGTTCTGCAGATGGTTCCGTGATTTCCGGGCCATTCCTCAAAGAGACGGCCGTTGTTTGCTGTGCTCTGGGTTTCTCAGCGATTGTGCGGTCGACCTGTGAGCGGAGTCTTCAACTTCGGTGACAGCTTGTTTCTTTTGCCCTGCCAATCGGGTAACCTCACCCCTAGGCCAATCCCGCGCGTTGCAGTCCCGAGTGAAAACCGCGGGGGTTTCAGCAAAATTACGCCAAATGTGCGTGAAACACAGACAAACTTCGACATCTATGTCGTCGACACGACGGAAGTCGCGAGGTTCTGCGGCGAAGTTGTCTCAATTGTTGAGTTTCCTTCAAACCGCAATCTACGGTAACGGACAGGAATATCCCGTGAGCAAAAGTCAAATGACACGCCTATTCGAAACCTTCAGCGCTCTGGCACTCACAATCCTCGTCGCTCAAGCAGCCTCTGCCCAACAGGTGCGTACTGTTACGATCAATAAAGAGGGAGAGGCTGTTGTCGTCGAGACCGCCGTCGAGGCGGCTGAGGTCAAGCCTGCCGAGGCGGAAAAAAAGGACAAGCCACCCGGTGAGAGCACGCCCGAGGGAGAAAAAGGTAAGGAGGGCGACAAGAAAAAAGATAACGACAAGAAGCCAGAGGGCGGCCCTGTACAACGCCCCAGGATGTCACCTGATGTGAAAGCGAAGCCGATTACCGAAGAGGTGACGTTGAACGACGAAGGTGTGATGTTCAACATGAAAGGACAGTCCTGGGAATCCGTTCTGCAGTGGCTGGCCGACGAATCGAAACTGACACTCGACTGGCAGGAACTCCCTGGAGACACTCTGAACCTCACGACAACGCGATCGTATTCCCTGGAAGAAGCTCGCGACATCCTGAATCGTCATCTGCTGAGCCGCGGCTACACAATGCTGCTGGAAGGCGAATTACTGTCGGTGCATAAGTTGAGTGATGTGAAGTCATCGCTGGTGCCACGACTTCAACCCGAGGATCTCGAATCGCAATTCGATCACTCACTGGTAAAAGTCTCGTTCGATCTCGATTGGTTGATCGCCGATGAAGCTGTCGAGGAATTAGCGCCACTACTTAGCAAGGCTGGCAAGATCAGCAAGATGAGCCGCACGAACCGCCTGGAAATCATGGATACAGCCGGCACGCTGAAAGACATCTATCAAATTCTGCTGATGGAACAGTCGGAATCCGGACAGGAACAACTAGTCAAGACATTCCGGCTGGAACATCGACGCGCCAACGAGGTAATGACGTTGTTGATGGACCTGCTGGGAATGGACCGCCCACCAGGCAGTGGTGCCGGCGGCGGCGGCGGGAACAACATGGGAGAAGTCACCAACGTAATGCGTCAGATGACGCAGCAGTTGCAGAAGATGGCCAGCAATTCGGGCGGCGGAGGCGGCGGTAAGGGCGGCAGTCGTGAGCCAACGAAGACCCGTCTGGTGCTGAATCAACGCGAAAACATGATTCTGGCCCAAGCGATGC
>CALFOL010000600.1 GCA_937919915.1 uncultured Planctomycetaceae bacterium | reverse complement strand
CTGAGTTTATTGCAGCGAAAACAGGAAGACGAATTCCTGCCTTTGATTGAAGGGCACTACAGCAGTTCCAACTGACTCGTGGCCGCGAAGAGCGAGTTTCGGACTAAGGATAGAGTCTTCCGTGAGCCAGAACCGTTCACGACTTATTAGGATGAGCCGCGGTGAAGTGTAGTATAGTGACTCAAGCAGTTGATGAATTATTCGTGATCCGGAAGGAACAGTTTAACACGACGCCAGCGGCGAGGTTACACGGGAATATGCTCGCCCCGCTGGTGTCGGGTTAAACGAACGGCTTTAAGAGGCACGACACTAGAATGTCGTCTGCACTTTACGTTCTTTGACTTTCCACCAGGCATCAAGTGTTGCTGCCAGTTCAGCAACCACCTTTGGATTTTGAGCGGCGAGATTCTCTGTTTCCGCAGGGTCGGCCAGCAAGTCGAAAAGCTGAGGTCGTTTTTCTTCTCGCAGATGGACGGCCGTGTAACTGACCACTTTACCATCGTACGTAAGGAGCAGTTTCCATTTCCCTTTTATGGCCCAGCGATACAGCAAACTCGCTTCCGGGTTGTCTACGTCGGCAACGTCGTGAGCAAAACTTTCACCGTACAACACGTCGCGGCCCAGTGGCTTTTGATCGGTCACAACAGGCAGGAGGTCGATCCCTGGCAGGTTCGCTGGTACTTCTGCGCCGGCCGCCTTCAGCATCGTGGGCACCAGGTCGATGCTGCTGACAACTTCCGATCGGTCTGAGGGCTTGATGTGGGCGGGCCAGCTGACCATGATCGGCGTCCGGGTTCCGCCTTCGTTGGGAGACTGTTTTGATTTCGGGGCGAAGGAAGGCTTCCAGCCTTCAGGAACCGTTACGTCGGGAGTCCGTTGGATCCAACCGTTGTCTGTGACGTAGACGATCATCGTGTTCTCAGCGACACCAGCTTTATCCAGATGATTGATCAACGTTCCGCAGGTTTCGTCGAACCATTCACACATTGCGTAGTACTTCGCCAACGAAATATGTCGGCCTGGCTGCTGGTACTTTTTTAACAGACGTTCCGGCGGATTGTGTGGTGTGTGTGGCAAAAATGGTGCGTACCAGACAAAGAACGGTTTCTTTTCCGTGACCGCCATATCGACGAATTCCAGCACCGGCTCCATTCCCTCACGTCCAATGTCCAATCCATCATCACCGTGTCGTCCGCCTTTCTGAGGGAATCCGCGAGTCATCCCGTGTGTAAATCCACCGCGGCGGAAGTTCCCTTCCCACCACTTACCGCATTGATAGCTGAGGTAGCCCTGTTTGGCCAGCAGTGTTGGCACTGTTGGCTGTTGGTCAATTTTTGCGATGAGTCGTTCCCGCAGGGCTGAGTATTGCTCATTTGTCAGCGAACGATCGCGGGCCGGATCGTTGCCGGTGATTCCGTGTTGATGCGGATACAAGCCATTGATCATGGTCGCCAAAGAAGGGCGACACAAAGCAATGGGCACATAGCCGCGACGGAACATCGCGCTCTTTGACGCCAGACGATCAAGGTGCGGCGTTTGAATGTCCGGATGCCCCATGCAGCTGTAGTCCGTCCATGTCTGGTCATCACTGATGATCATGACAATGTTCGGTGGCGCCGCACTGGCACCGAATGCAGACAGGATCGAGGCGACCAGAAGGTAGAGGCAGCGTTGGCAATTCATGTGTCGTTCCAGGAATGTGATTGAGAGTTCGCACGATGGGTTATTGTATTTGTAGAGTGGCCTGCTCGCAATCACTGCCCGTTCTGGAGTTTCCTGTCGCTCCTCGCCTGCCACTTTCTGGAATGGTCGATAGAATGACGGTTTCAGCCTGCGACTTTTCTCTTTGAATCGAACTGAGTGACATGCTCGACGCCGTAACCTGCATTCTGATGTCAGATGATTCGTTCATCCTGACTTTTGAGGCATCGCGATGACCTCCGGAGTTGTAGTCTCACGTCTGACGGCACCAGGCCGCGGAGCCGTTGCCGTTTTGCAGGTCGAAATCTACGACACTGCGGACCCAGCCATCATTGATAGGTGCTTCGTTGCCAGAAACGGCATCCGGGCCGGTGACGCCGAGGTCAACAGAATTCTGTACGGTGACTGGGGGCCGGAAGATGTGGTTGTTGTTCGCACAGGACGACGCATCTGGGAAATCAATTGCCACGGTGGTGAGGTTGCGGCCAGTCGAATTACTGCCGATCTTGTGGACGTGTCAGCCGGCATTGACGGCTCGACCAATTCCGACTTCGCAACCCGACTGCAGACTGATTTGCTTGAGCGATTATTGTGCTGTCGGACGCAACAAACCGCACGATTTCTCCTGGCACAGCAACAGGGTGTTCTGCCGAATTTTCTGTCGCAGCTTTCTGTCCTTGAGTCCTGGAGGACTGCTGAAGCTCTGATTCAACAGTGTTTGAGCTGGCACCGTTTTGCTAATCACCTGTATTCACCATGGCAGGTCGCGATTGTGGGACAGCCGAATGCCGGAAAATCAAGTTTACTGAACGCGATCGTGGGCTACGATCGATCGATCGTCTTTGACCAGCCAGGGACCACTCGTGACCTTGTCGAAGCCGATATTGTGCTGTCGGGCTGGCCTTTTCGACTGATCGACACAGCCGGGATTCGTGAACAGGTAACAAACGAAATTGAAACAGTCGGTGTCGAATCTGCTCGGCAATCTTTGCAGACTTCGGACGCGTGTGTTTTGGTTGTCGACAGCGTCATGGGCTGGACTGCCGCTGACGCAGAACTGTTACACCGTATTCCACGCGAATACCCCTGCGCCGTGCTGATGAACAAAGCTGATCTCGTTGATCGCAACGCGTCCGCGATGCGGAATTCAGAACGCGAAATTCGGGTGATTCACACGTCGGCAACGAACGGCAGCGGGATCACGGAACTCGCAGAATGGGTGGCAGCAACTCTTGTCCCTGAACAACCATCACTTGACCAGCCACTTCCGGTTGTCGCCCATGTTGCTGAACTGCTGCAAGCGTGTTCTCAGCAAGGCAGTATTGTGCCATTGCGGGTGGCGATTGGGTTGTAACTTCGGCAGGAGTCAGGCTGTGCGTTCCACCTCAAGCCGCTTCAACTCCTTGATCAGTGCTGCTTCATCCGCGAGCTGACCTTCTGCCTGCTGATGTTGCATTTGACCAGCAAGATCGTCCAGCAACGGCTGTAATTCAGCCCGCACAGAATCGCCGACGCGATCAGTGAACATCACGCCGTCCAGATGATCATTCTCATGCTGCACAACTCGACCGTTAATTCCAGATAGCTCCATCGCGAAGTCGCGACCGTCCAGATCGAACGCTTCGACGACGATTTTTTCTGCGCGAGTTACCGGGGCGTAAACTTCCGGAAGGCTCAGACAGCCTTCTTCCGCATCGTAGCTTCCGTTGCGTTTGATGATCTGAGGATTGATAAATACCTGTTCAAGATCAGCCTGATCCGGGTCACCACTGGGATTGATCACGAACAGACGATAAGGCAGAGCCACCTGATTGGCCGCCAGCCCGATTCCTCTCGCTTCGTACATCAGATCAAACATCTGTTCCACCCAGTCTTTTAACTGAGCGTCAATGCGCGTGACGTCTTTGGATTTCCAACGCAGAGCGGGGTGCGGATGATAGACAATCTTTAACTCAGACATCAGGCTTCACTTCGACGATGCAATTGGTCGTAAAACAGGTGCGGGATTTAGAGCAGTTTACTTATTGTAGTGAACGGCACTCGCTCGCGGGAGCAGGCTTTCTTAGATCGAAACGCGTCCCCGCGGCCACAAGTCAGCGTAATACGCTGTTGTCAGTATCCTGCCCCAAAATTAATCCGCAAGTCGAGCCCCCGCGGTTCTCAGAAATACTGTTGGCACAGCCGGAAAACACCGATTGAGTGGCGATCATTCTGTCGGGATATCACGTTTGATCTCGTTCCGAGGCTTCATCAAACGATCGTATTTCTTTTGTCTGCGTTTTCTGAGGCGCGTTTCAAAACTCTTGGAGCGGTTGGCGACGGAATGCGTTGCGATGGCATCGAGCAGTTGTTTGTCTGGCGTCTGGCAGACTGCTGCGTCATGCTCACCTTGCAACGCAATATTTGACGAGCCACCTCTGAGAAAAGCTTTTCAGGCAGCCGCCTACTCGCCAGGCAACAAGCGCCGGTCTCCGCGGAACGGGTGGCTCTTTCCGCGAATTACGATGCGAGATTAATCGCAATACCGTTCAATTTTCCCCACCGTGATTTGCTGCAACGATTTAGCCCGGGCAAGCCTTTGATGGCTCCGGGACTCAGACATCGCGCAACTTCACAACGTAAGCGTCGGGTTGAAATAATATTTTCCGCCGATGCCTAAGCTAAGGGATTCCACGCACGATCGCAGGGCCAATCAGCTTCGTCAGCCAGACGGGCAACTTCTGCCACGTCGCAATCATTTTGTCGTACTTGCCGCTGTTGGGACGTGCGTCACCCACGTCGCCTTTTCGACTGTAGTACTGCCAGATCGCCGGACGTTCTTCCGCGCCCCATTGCTTCTTGAACTTATGAGTCCCCGCGTTGACAGAACTCCGCCCAAAATCGAAGCAGGTCTGACCCCGTTCAATCGCTCGCGCAATCACATGCCAATACATCAGCATATTGCAGCTGGTGCTGTTGTATTCTCGCAAAGCACTTGCGCTGGGGATCAACGTGGTTCCAGGACCGTGCAGCAGAAATCCAGACGCCACCGGAATGCCTTCAAAACGTACGGTGCAAATCTCTGCATCCGCCCCAAACTGATCCAGCATCGCTCGGAACAGTGACTTCGGAAATGGCGGAGTCCCCAGATCTCGCATGTTGCGACAAAAAAGTTCATAGAACTCGTCCAGGCGATTGTGACGCCCAAACTCTGCCGTCAGTGCTTCGTCGTTACGAGGTTTCTTGATCTGGCTGCGCACTTTGCTTTTCAGACTGTCCCAGAACTCCTCTTCCGTCGCAGGTAATGCGACCCGCATGTGCACCTTTTCCGTAATGGTGTTGTTTAACCGCGGATGA
>CALFOL010000599.1 GCA_937919915.1 uncultured Planctomycetaceae bacterium | reverse complement strand
GAACAAAGTGAAGAAGAAAGACCCGACGAAAGTGAAGAAGAAGGACCCGACGAAGACACAGAAAACGACGAAGACAACAAAGACCACGAAAACAGCGAAGACGATGAAGACGACGCTGTCGTTTTGGTTGGCACGGCGACGAACACGACGGTTATCAATACGGCTCAGGTTTCAGCGGCCAACGAACCGGACTTCGATTCCACACCTGACAACGACGACCATAATCAAAGCGAAGATGACGAAAACGCGGCTCAGTTTACGTTGTCAGCGACTCCTTCAACATTCGATTTCGGCGATCTGCCGGATGTTTATCAGACGCTGTTGGCCAGCGGTGGTCCGCCTCATCGGTTGGGGACGACCACGTTTCTGGGTGCAGCAATAGACAATGAAACAAACGGTCAGCCGTCTCCGACCGCCGTCGCCGAAGGTGCCGACGACGATGGTATCAGGTTTTTGACGCCTCTGCTGCCAGGAACTTCGGCAACGATTCATGTGACGGGCAGCACCGCTGGTTTTCTTAACGCATGGATTGATTTCGATGCGAATGGAACGCTGGACGAACTCAGTGTGACGGCCGTTGACGGTGCTGTGCCAGGTGCTCCCGTGGCGACCGCGGACCTTGCGCTGACGGCTGGTGTGCATACGCTGGCGATTGCTGTGCCAGGCGCGGCTGCTGGGTTGATGGCTGCTCGTTTTCGTTATACGAGCGATCAGATGGCGGCCGCCCGATCTCCCGGTGGTGCGTGGCTGAACGGTGAAGTGGAAGATTACATGCTACGGCGAATCGGTGATCGCGTGTGGTTTGATCACGATGCGGACGGCGTTCTGAATGTGGGAACAGAAGCCGGACTAGGTGGCGTTACGGTTGTGTTGTCGACTGATCTGGACGGCAACAGTGTTCTGGGAAATTACTCCACAACAACCGACGCCGACGGGTTCTATCGGTTCGATGGACTGCCGCAGGCAAGCTACACGGTCTCCGTCACACCGCCTGCTTCGTTGTCCGCAACGTTTGATCTGGATGGCGGTACGGATAGTACGGCGGCGGTGACCTTTGCGGAGGCGACGCTCAGTCGACTGGATGTCGATTTCGGCTACCGTGGTACGGGGACAATTGGCGATACTGTGTGGCTGGATACAGATAGTGATGGAATTCTGGATGCGGGTGAATCCGGAATCCCGGCCGTCGCCGTGCAGCTCACGGGCGATACCAACGGCGACTCAGTGATCGACGTGACGCTGAATACAACCACTTCTGCCGCTGGGGTCTACGGATTTCTGAACCTCTTACCGGGTTCTTATACGGTCGCAATCACTCCGCCGATTGGGATGACTCAGACGTTTGATGCCAATGGCCTCGCGACGCCGAATTCCTCTACCGTGGCATTGGCGGCAGTCGCCAGCGACCTCGGTCAGGACTTCGGTTATCGCACTCCGCCGACAAACGCCGTGATTGGCGACACAGTGTGGTTTGATGCGGATCTTGACGGAGTTCAGGATGTGGGCGAACCAGGCGTTCCCGGTGTGGCCGTGCAGTTGTTAGGCGATCTGAACGGGGACAACATTACCGATGTCGTCCGGAACACGACGACAACTGCGACCGGAGCCTACCAGTTCACAAATCTGGCGGCCGGTATTTATACGGTGACCGTTACTCCGCCAGTCGGGTCGGTGCCGACGTTTGATTCGAACGGAACGGCATCGCCGCATAAGCGACTGCTTACAGCTCTGAACTGGCTTCCAGCACGGCTTCCATGCGACTGATTGTGGGCGCGCCGGCACCCGTGGACGAATGCACTTCCAATGTCAATACGTCGTCGTAGTCGGTCAGTCGCAGTACGGACGTGGGCACTACCAGTTGTTGCAGTGGCCCAACGCAGCTGACCAGAATCTGCATGCGATCGGTGTACATCACCAGGCAGTCGAAGATTTCCTGGCTCGCGTCGGACAGAGATTGATCCTCTTCGTTCGCCGCCAGAACCCGCAAAAATGTTGAGACGACTGACTGCCACCAATCTGTGTCATAGATGTTGGATAATCCGAATGCGTCCAGCAGAGCCGTTGCTTCCGAATGTTCCTCAATCTGCTTCACGCGCGTATTCAAATGTATCCCGCGCACGTACACATCTTCGATTCGCGTCAGGACGGCTGATCGATCGGATTCCACGTACTCACGAAAACCTGTGCGGAAAAAGTCGAGAGCGTCGTCGATTTCCTGTGCGTAAAGCCACTTGACGGTTTTAATAAACGTTGCTGTTTGCATGGATTCCGTTCCTCTAAATTGCTCTGGCGACGTTAGTGCCCGGTTTTCTGAATCGGCAATCGAAATCAATCGAGGACTTATCCCCTCGGCTCGCCTGCTACAGCGTATTCCGCTGGCTTTTGGCCGCGGGACACGCGTTTCGTTCGAAGAAAACCTGGTGCCGCGAGCGAGTACCGTTCACGACAATAAGTAAACTGCTCTAAAGACTCTCTTCCGTTCGCACCATCAATTCAATCAGTCGTTCTGCCACCACTGCGGGCGGGGCCGTCCGGGAAGTTCAGCAAAACAACTTCCTTGGCGTAGAGCTTTCCGATGTAGCGGCGATGTTTGGCTGGTGAAGTGTTGCTGGCGACGAAGTCCTGGTGTGAAGAATTGATCACGATCTGATTTTGATATTTGTCGTAGTAAGATCGTTGTTGAGAATTCGCATGCGGCGACAACTGATATGTCGGCAGGCCCTTGCGACGGTTCGTTGACGTGTTGGATTCGCTGGCTTCAATGAAACGAACATGCACCGTTTCGGAAGCCGAATGTTTGCCCTGCCTGGCTGTCAGTTCGATCCTGAGCAGCCCGCGTTCGTTAGACGTGACTTGACAACGACTGCCATCCAGCGTCAGTTGTCCGTGGCCTTCAACGATCTTCCATTTGAACGTCACATCCTGAAGAATGGCGAACGCATCGTCGTCGACAGCGCGTGCTTTCAGCATGCAGGGTTCTCCGGGACGTCGTCGCGGACTTTCCGGTGTGACAGAAACGGAATTCAGCGGACCTGTTTCGAACGACAGAATTCGGCGGTTCGTCGATTCCGGTTTCTGTTTTGATGTTGGTTTGGATGTTGCCGCAGCAAACTTGCGGTTCTTCTTGTTTCGCCCCGGCAGATCAAAGAACAGATAGTCCTGGTCAGGCAGCTCTTTGATGGCTGATTTCAGCGCCTTGTGGACTTTCTGTTGAATCTGACGGCTGGCTTCTTCTGTTTCTGCCTGGCTTTGTTGTTGCAACGCTGTTGTCAGCTGCTCGGCGATTTTATTGACGGCTGTGACGAATTAGTCCAGGTGCTGATCCGGCACAACGCCCTGACGTGTGCCTGGTGCCAGCTTTAGAAATGGGCAGTCAATACGGCCTCGCAATCGAGCGTCATTCCATGGTGCGCCTTCAAAGTGCAGCAGTTCACTGATGTGATTCAGTACGCGTGTGCCATCTTTACACAATGAAACTTCCGCACTATGTTCTGCCGTTGGAGGGGTCAGGTACAGTTCCAAAGTGACGTCGCCGTGTGGCGTGCAATGGTTTCCGGCAAAGCGAGGCGGTCACCATCGAATTCCTTTGGTGCGACAATCAGGTCTCTGCGGGCCACCCGATCGAGAATGGTGATGTTTGCACCCGTCGAGCGGATTCGATCACGCAGTTCCGCAGACAGGAATCTCTGAATCTTATCGCCCGTTACGACCTGTCGCGTCGAGTCGAGCATCGGGCCGACCAGAATCCGCGTGCCTTCGAGGCCCGGAATGTTTCCCATCGGGGTGACGGTGTAAGTCTTCTCACCGCGTTTTAGAAACATCTCATGGACGCTGCCGTGGCGATCCGGAGAAACCATGCGCAGTTCGCGGCCAGCGTCCAGAAGCTCAACAGTCCGATGCCGTATTCGCCATGCACGCCCTTGCGTTCCAGGTCGTCCAGTTTGCGCTTCATGGAATCGCAAATGTGTGTCGCGATGTAACGAAAATTGGCCAGGCCTTCGTGGTTCAGGACCACTCCGCCACCGTCGTCCGTGATCTGCATCCATGTTTCGCCACCTTTGCGAAACCGTTGGAATTCGATGTTCATGGCGCCAGCGTCGATGGCGTTTTCTGTGAGTTCGCAGACGGCCTTTAACGGATGCGTTTGCGAGTGCGCAAGGATCGTGATGGCGTTCCATTGATCGCCAATGCGCAGATCTCCACCCGTGTCGGTTGACGCGGTTTCAGTGGCAATTTCTGCCGCGTCGGGTTTGATGTTTCTAAGAGCACTCACGACTATCCCCAAATTCGTACGTGTCCGAGTTCTCCGTATAAAACGGCTTGTTACAGTCCTGTGACTTTCATCGACGAAAGAACCACGGCGGGACAAGTCGAACGCAGGGTAGGCGTTACAGAGCGAATAATCGTTCTCGACGGTTGAGGCGTAACGCGGGAGGACTGCAACCCATTCGAGTTACCGCTCGAAAATTCCAGAAGATGCGCGCCCCGTGCGAGCATCATCCTGAGAAAGGCTCCACGCGTTTACTCGCTGGCGTTGTCACGACTCAATGCGAAATATGCCGCCGTACCGGCTAAGGCTACGATCGCAAGGCCGTGTTTCGCTTTTGAAGAAAGTCCATGAGTCTGTTCACACGGTTCGCAGTAGTTGCCGGGACATTCTTTCCGTGAAAACCAGTTACCACGTACGATCGATGGGTCTCCGTTCACCAATGCGAGTGATGTGAGAGATTTTGGTGGAGCTGTGCCGCTGATCCACAAGCGACAGGCGAACCCCTGATCAGCGATTTGTAGAAAGCAGGTGCCGCTGGTGAGTCCTGGGATCACAGCCCGCCCGGCATCATTTGTGATCACAGTTTTCCGGATCTTTTGACACGTCGTTGTGACGGTCACTCCTGGGATTCCCTGTCCGTGATCATCCACGACCTGAACGCTGAATTCATGGCTCGCAGACAACGCAACGTTTTTCAGGGTCGTCGGGTCCTGTGCGGACGATTGCTGAGTAAGGGCCGGGGAAAGCAGAATTGCAGAGATCATTAACAGGCGA